>NZ_JAXDEO010000019.1:0-110574 GCF_035064975.1 Pseudomonas sp. YuFO20 | reverse complement strand
AGCAAAAGCCAGAGCAAAAGCCAGAGCAAAAGCCAGAGCAAAAGCCAGAGCAAAAGCCAGAGCAAAAGCCAGAGCAAGGCGAGCTAACGCTCGACCTCGTTGTTGGGTAGTACGTGTTCCTCTGTAGGAGCCGGCTTGCTGCGGGCGGCGTTCCGACAATGGGGCCGCGGGCTCCTACACCTTGGGCCTTAGCAAAATTGAGGTGTAGCCCACCAGAAACAACCCAAACGCAACACACCAAAACAACGCCGAAACCCCCAACCCCAACCCGGATAACGGCACCAGCAACACCCGCACCACCCCTGCGATCAACACCAGGACAAACCCCGCAACGATGGCTTTCGAAGGCCGCAGCGCCCGCCCGGTGTGCCCCAGGCTGACCCGGGCGATCATCGCCAGAATCAACCCGCCAATGCCACCCACCGCCAGCGCATGGGTGGCCAGGCTCTGTTGCGGCATCAGGCCGGCGTGCCACAGCGCCATGGCAAACACCGCCACCACCAGCCAGGCATACGACAGATACAGCGACCACAGCAGGGGCACGCGCCAGATACCGCGGTCATGCCAGCGCCACAGGCGCAGCAGATGCAGACTGCCGATCAAGACAAACAACGCCGCCAGCCAAAGTCTGGGCAGGTCATTCAAACCGAGGGCATATGTCAGCGCGGCCAGCAACCCGCTCACCAGCAGTACCCTGGTGGGTAATGGATTGGCCGCAGGCGGTGCTGGACGATTCAAGCCGCGCTGAATGAAGAACGGGATCACCCGCCCGCCAATCACGCTCATCAGCGCGCCGACCAGCCACAAGGCCGCCAGTACGCCCCGCCGCTGCAAACCCGTATCATCGGCCCAGAGCCCCCACAACGTCATGGCCTGGCAGCCGGCCAGCAAAGTGATCATCAGCAATATCGGATAGTTGTCGCGCTTGCCCGCGGCCACCAGGTCGCGCCCCAACACCCAGGCCAGCAACGGCAAAAAGGGCATTTGCACAAGCAGCAACCCTGCGGGAGCAATCGGCAGCAACCAGGCAATTCGTGCAACCAGCCAGACCAGCAGCAGCCCGATCAACGGCCAGCCCTTGAGTCCCGGGCGACCGGTCCAGTTCGGCACCGCCGTCAGCAGGAATCCGGCGATGATGGCCACGGCGAATCCGAAAGGCATCTCGTGCCGATGCCAGGCGAGCATGCCGCCAACCGGTTGCGCGCGGGGCAAGCGGCCGTACAACCACAGGGCCCAGATTGCCACTGCCAGTGCGGCGAACGCGGCACCTGCCAGAAAGAACGGGCGAAATCCAAGACTGAAGACGGGAGTAGCGGCCAGTTTGCGCATCAGGCCAGCGCCACGCGCTGAGGTTTGCTCAACCAGTGCTGGGCCAGCAGGCGCATGACGTAGCCGATTTTCAGCAGGGTCGGTCCGATGATGGTCATGGCGTGCAACGCCACCAGCGCCACGATCGACAGATGGCCGGCATACAGGTAAGCGCCGTAGATGCCTGCCAGCAACATGGCCAGGCCGACGCCAAGTACACGGCTGGAAAGGTGCAGGACGTTCTGAGCATTGCTGAAGAAATGGAACATTTTCCGTACTCCTGAAGCAGTTCAGTTGTACGTTTCATCCATCAAGTCTCGTGCCAGATATTTAGCCCTTACAAATCAGGTATCTGAGGTCGTAGGTGTCATAACGACTCGCGCTGAAAATAGTCTTAATGACACAAGGCTTGGTCATTAAGACTCCACTTTGTAGAAAATCCTTACACACCCGGCGATCTACGGCTCGGCCAGACCGCCGCAGGCTAGCTACGCTGATAGTCCAGCATGCAAAAACCTGCCAAGGAGACCCGCCATGCTACACATGCAAAAACTCACACCCTGCCTGTGGTTCGATGGTCAGGCCGAAGAGGCCGCGAAGTTCTACTGTGCGATCTTCGATCACTCGAAAATCACCGCCATCACTCACTACGGCGAGGCCGGAAAGGAATTCCATGGCCGGGAAGTCGGCTCGGTCATGACGGTCAGTTTCGAACTCGACGGGCAGACGTTCACCGGCCTAAACGGTGGCCCGAACTTCATCTTCAACGAAGCGATCTCGTTCCAGGTCAACTGCCAGACCCAGGAGGAAGTCGACCACTTCTGGGGACGCCTGTCCGCCGGCGGGCCTGTCGAGGCACAGCAATGCGGCTGGCTCAAGGACAAATTCGGCGTGTCCTGGCAGATCGTCCCGGTGGCGATGATGGAGATGATCAAGGACCCCGACACGGTAAAATCCCAACGCGCCATGCTGGCGATGATGCACATGAAAAAACTCGATATCGCCGAGCTGCAACGAGCCTTCAACGGCGAGAACTAATACACTGTGGCGCTGATCTGCCTAGGATTGACCATGAAGCCCGCAACACCCAGGGACACCGACAAGGCCCCGCGCTTCTGGCGCGATGATGCCCTGCCCTTCATCGAAGCCCGCTCCATCGCCGACGGGCGTGAGGTCTGTTACACCCGGCATGCCCACGAGCACTTTTCCATCGGTGCGATCACCGCCGGGCGCAGTACCTATGTCCATGAGCAATCGAACTCCGAGGTTTGTGCCGGCACCGTGGTGCTGATGAACCCCGGTGATGTGCATGCCTGCAATCCGATCGACGATCAGCCCTGGTCGTACCTGATGCTGTATGTCGACAGCCCATGGCTCACCGACTTGCAGCATCAGCTGGGCTTCAGCAACGATCTGGCGTTTCGCCGGTTCGCGGTCACCCATACCGCAGACCCTGGCCTCTTCATGGGTTTGCAGGCTTTGTATCAGGTGCTGGTCGACGAGCAGCAAGACGTGATGTGTAAACACAGCGCAGCGGTGGAGTTTTTCACCGAGGTGCAGCTACACCTGAACCCGACCGAACAACCGCTGCGCGAGCCCAACTTCAAGCTGGAGCGCGCCGCCGACTTCATCCGCGAGCACTGCACGCAGATGCTCAAGCTCGAAGACATCTGCCAGGCGGCGCAATTGTCGCCGTCCTACCTGATCCGCGCCTTCAAGCAGCATTACGGCATGACACCCCACGCCTTCCTGGTCAACCGCCGCATCCAGTTCGCCCGGGATCAACTGCGCAATGGCAAGCTGATCGCCGACGTGGCGCTGGAAGCAGGGTTTGCCGATCAGGCGCATTTCCAACGGGCGTTCAAGCAGCATCTGGCGGCAACGCCAGGGCAGTATCGCGGTTGATTAAGGCACCAACAGATACACCGCACTCACCGCCAACAACAACGCCATGCCCCGATTGAACAAGCGCATGCCCGCCGGATTGTTCAGGTAGCCGCGCAAAAACGTCCCGGCGTAGGCCCAGCAACCGACCGACAGGTAGCAAATCACCAGGTACACCGCCGCGAACTGCCACACCAGGCGGGCTTCGCCATCGGCGACGAACGCGCCCATGCCGGCCACGCAGGCCAGCCAGGCTTTCGGGTTGAGCCATTGCATGACCGCGCCGTACAGCATCGACGGCGCCCGGTTCGAATCCTTTGCCTGCAGTTGCCCGTCGTCGGCGGCCAGCTTGAACGCCATGTACAACAGGAACGCCACCCCGGCCCACTGGACCACCTGAGTCATTGCCGGCCACAGCAGCAACAGCTCATGCAACCCCAACCCCATCAGCACCAGCAGCAACACGAAGCCCAGCGTCGCCCCGGCCACATGGCGCTGACTGGCACGAAAGCCGAAGCGCGCCCCCGAACCCAGGGCCACGATATTCACCGGCCCCGGCGTGATGGAAGCGGCCAACGCAAACGCCGCCATGGACATGATCAAACTCATTTGCACACCTGCTCAGTCAGTTGAACCAGGCGTCAATGTAAGGAGCCCTGTGCTGCGCGTATTGAAGAAAACTGCCCTGTGCTATGAGTAATAGTCGACCACCTTCTTCACCTTCACCAACGCCTGGCGCAGCGCGACCATGTCCACCGAGCCCAGCGCCAGACGTATCGCGTGGGGGACATGGGGGCTAATCGCAAAGGGTTCGGCGGGCGACACCGACACCTGCTCGCGCATCAACGCCATGGCGATCTGGTCGGCCCGGGCGTCCTCGGCCAAGGGCAGCCAGATGAAATACGAAGACGGATGGCTGATGGTCCTGAGTCCCGCCAGCACCTCACGGGCCAAGGCTTGCCGGGCTTGTGCGTCCACACGCTTTTGCCCCTCGAGTTTGCTGACAGTGCCGTCGTCGAGCCAGGCCGAGGCAATGGCCGTCATCACCCCGGGGGTGTTCCAGGTGGTCGCCATGATGGTGCGTTCAAATCCGGCAATCCATGGCGCCGGCGCGGCGACAAAACCGACGCGCAACCCGGTGGCGACATTCTTCGATAAACCGCTGACGTACACCGTTCTTTCCGGCGCCATTGCAGCCAGGGGTGGCGGGACGTCTTCGGCGAGGAAAGCGTAGGCCGCGTCCTCGATGATCGTCAGGTCATGCCGCCGTGCGATCGCCACCAGATGCTCGCGCTGATCGGCGTCCAGCACCCAGCCCAACGGATTGTGCAAGGTCGGCATCGAGTAGACGGCCCGCACCGGGCGAAGCCGGCACAGTTTGTCCAGGGCAGGCAAATCAGGCCCCTTGTCCGTGACGGGAATGGGCAGGACTTCAAGATGCAGGGTTTCGGCCAGCGTCTTGAAGCCCGGATAGGTCAAGGCGTCCGCGGCAATCACATCGCCGGGCTTGAGCAGGGTCATCATCGCCACCGTCAGGCCATGCTGGGCGCCACTTACGATCAGCACCTGTTCGGCCGGTACGTTCAGGCCGCGTTCGAGCAGATGACGGGCGAATGCCGCCCGCTCATGCAGGCGCCCGGCGTGGGGCTGATAGCGCAGGAGCGACTCTAGGTCACCGGACAGCGCGAGTTGACGCAACGCGTTACGCAACAGATCGGCCTGACCGGGCAATGACGGGTAGTTGAAGTTGAGGTCGATCATCCCTGCCGCCACCACCGACTGGGAAATGCCCTGCCCCGGCGGCAATGAGGTCTCCCGGACAAAGGTCCCGCGCCCGGTTTCGCCGCTGACCAGGCCCATGCTCTCGAGCTCGGCATAGACCCGGCTGGCCGTGACCAGGGCCAAGCCGTGCTCAGCAGCCAACTGGCGGTGAGTCGGCAGACGCGTACCGGGCGGCAAACGTCCGGCGCGGATCTCGGCGGCATATGCATCCACCAGTGTTTTGTAGCGGGAACGAGGCATGTCGAGATGTATCCATGACAATTTTTTGATTGTACCGATAGTCAATCATACGATGGCTTTCGTGCAACCCGACAATGAGTGAGCCAAATGGAACGGACTTCAAACGTGCAAAACCCGGCGCTGGAAAGCAGTGCCCGCGGATGGATCAATGGCCTGATCGGCGTGGTGATTTTCAGTGGCTCGCTGCCTGCGACGCGGGTGGCGGTGCTGGAATTCGACCCGGTGTTCCTGACGGTGGCCCGCGCCACCCTTGCAGCCATCCTGGCCCTGTGCCTGCTGTTGCTGTTCAAGGAAAAACGCCCCGCTCGCAGTCAGCTGGTGCCCTTGTTGATCGTGGCACTCGGCGTGGTGGTGGGGTTTCCGCTGTTGACCGCGCTGGCGCTGCAATACGTTACTTCCGCGCATTCCATCGTCTTCGTCGGCTTGCTGCCACTGGCGACCGCGGCGTTCGGTGTCCTGCGCGGTGGCGAGCGCCCACGGCCGGTGTTCTGGTGTTTCTCGGTGCTGGGCAGCCTGCTGGTGGTCGGATTCGCCGTCGCCCAGGGCCTGACGGCGTCACCCCAGGGTGACATCCTGATGCTGCTGGCGATCCTGGCCTGCGGGCTCGGTTATGCCGAAGGCGCGAAGTTGTCCCGCACACTGGGAGGCTGGCAAGTGATTTGCTGGGCGCTGGTACTGGCACTGCCGGTCATGGCCGCATTGACCTTGTGGCGGCTGCCCGCAACCTTTGCCAGCATCAGTACACCAGCCTGGGTCAGCCTGGCCTACGTGTCCCTTTTCAGCATGCTGATCGGGTTTGTGTTCTGGTATCGCGGGCTGGCGCAGGGCGGAATTGCGGCCGTGGGGCAACTGCAACTGCTGCAGCCGTTTTTTGGCTTGGCGCTGGCGACGACGTTGCTGCATGAAAAGGTCAGCATTGGCATGCTGGCGGTCACTGTGGCGGTGATTCTTTGTGTGGCGGGTGCGAAGAAATTCGCGAAGTAGATTATCGGTTCGCAACAAATTCCCCCGCTTAACCCGCTTGTTTAACAGGCTGGAAAAGCGTGGGCCGTTACGCAGTCACCGTGTAGCGATAACCCACACTGGTCAGCCGCCCATGAAAAGCCAGCGTCGCCTCCGAGGTGCCAAGGGTGTTGGTCGGCAAATGTACATAGCGCAGGTTTTGATCCAGATACGCACCTGGACTGCCAATGATTTCAACACCGCCCGGTTCAAACAGGTAGTCACCTGGCGTCAGGGCCTGCTCAAATATTTTCTGCAGCCTGATGGGCAACGAACTGTTTTGCCTCACATTGCCCAGCTCAAAAACGCCCAAGGCTTGATTGCGGGCATTGATGCTGGTGGTCGAAGGCATGACATTCAAGACGGTCATGTCTTCAAACCCGTTGCTTTGCACCAACATGAATTTGAGGGCGATCAGCCTGGAAAGGGAATCGGGTAGTTTTCCGCAGAGGTTATTGTTATTACCCACGTCAAAGCGTTCCAGTTTGATCAGGTTACCGATCGACTCCGGAATACCGCCTCTGAGAATGCCCCGCGGTGACTGAGAACTCAGATTCAGGCTGGTCAGGTTGTTGAGATTGCCGATCCACTCCGGAATTGATTTGATTGAGTTGTTGACGAAATGCGCCGACGTCAACTTTGCTAACGTCCCAAATTCTTCAGGAAGGCGAGTGATCAATTGATTTTCTATCATCAGGTCCTGCAAATTGCGCAGATGTCCAATGCCTTGCAGGCTGGTGATTCTTCTCGGCTGCCCGCTCAACACCCGTAACACCGTCACTTTATCCAGCATGTCCTGCGTCACCGTGTCTTCGATCGTCACCGGCGTGTTCGTGGCTGCCGAGATATGCTCGGCCGCCACGTGTGCAAATGCAATATCGTCAAAAAGCGTCTTGATCGGCGCCGGGATTGTCACCGCGGCAAAAGTTTTTACAGTTGCAGTATTCGAAGTCATGTCGGTCACTTGGCCATTGAGTAATGACTCCTTTTTAACGCATCGCCGAAATGCTTTTAACTGTCACAACTGTCAGGTAGCTAGACCCGTTTGGAATAATCGGGAGCGCCTGGCGGCAAATAGTTACTGCCCCCCTTGATTGTACGGTGCCTGCGGTTCACGACTGTACGGGGCAAGCCGCACGGCACCTGTGGTAGAAATATCGCTCTCGCTACTGGAGCCGATAATGGACCTCGCCACCCTCTCCCTCTTTCTCCCGGCCTGCTTCGCCCTGAACATGGCGCCAGGCCCGAACAACCTGCTGTCGGTCAGCAACTCGACCCGCTATGGCTACCGCACCGCGTGCCTGGCCGGCATCGGCCGCTTGCTGGCGTTCGCCGCAATGATCGCCCTCGCCTCGGCCGGTCTGGCGGTGGTGCTGCAAACCTCGGAATTGCTGTTCTACGGGATCAAGACTCTCGGTGCGGCGTACCTGTTTTATCTCGCCTGGCAATTGTGGCGGGCCAACCCCGGCGCAGAAACCGCCGTAACCACCCCGCCGGCGGGCATGCTGGCGTTGGCCCGGCAGGAGTTTCTGGTGGCGGCCGGCAACCCCAAGGCGATCCTGATCTTCACCGCGTTCCTGCCGCAATTTGTCGATCCGACCCGCGCGATCACGCCACAATTCGCCCTGCTGGGAGCACTGTTCCTGATCCTGGAATGGATCGCCATCGGCGCCTACGCTTACATGGGCCTGCACATGCGCCGCTGGTTTGCCAAGCCGTCGGGCAAGCGGCTGTTCAATCGCTGCTGCGCGGGTTTGTTGTCGGCGGCGGCTTCAGTGTTGCTGATGGCGCGTCGGGCCTGAATCAACTACCGCTCATGGGGCGCATGCCAATGGATCAATCTACGCCGGACGCTCAGGCCATCTGCAGCCCCATCACCCGCAGCGCGATCTTCATCGTCGCCACCCTGGTGCCCGGCAGTGAAGCCGCGAGCAAAGTGCGGGGCTGGTGCGCAGACGTCGCAGCCCTCACGCGCTCGGTGGGCAAACGCGTTCCCGCCGGTAACCTGTCGTGCATCTGTGGCTTTGGCTCGGCTGCGTGGGACACCTTGTTTGGCCACCCGCGCCCCGCCGCGCTGCACAGCTTCCGCGAATTCGGGCCGGAGGAACGTCGCGCCATTTCCACCCCTGGCGACCTCCTGCTGCACATCCGCGCTGAACATATGGACTTGTGCTTCGAACTGGCGACGCAACTGCTCTCGGCGCTTGACGGTGCGGTTGCGGTCGTCGATGAAGTCCAGGGGTTCCGCTACTTCGACATGCGCAGCATCATCGGTTTTGTCGATGGCACCGAAAACCCCGTCGGGCGCAAGGCTGTCGGCTTCACGATTGTCGGCGATGAAGACCCGTCGTTCAGCGGCGGCAGTTATGTGCTGGTGCAGAAGTACCTGCACAAGATGAATGCCTGGAACGCGTTATCCGTCGAGGCGCAGGAGGGCATTATCGGGCGCACCAAACTGTCCGATATCGAACTCGACGACTCGGTCAAACCGTACAATTCCCACAGCGCCCTGACGACCATCACCAACGATGGGGAAGAAGTGAAGATCCTGCGCGACAACATGCCGTTTGGCCGGCCCGGTGCGGGAGAATTCGGCACCTATTTCATCGGCTATGCGCGCTCGCCCGATCCTCTGGAACAGATGCTTGAGAACATGTTTGTCGGCAAGCCTGCGGGTAATTACGACCGCTTGCTGGATTTCAGCACCGCTGTCACTGGTGGCTTGTTTTTCACGCCCTCGGCGGATCTGCTGGAAGAACTGGCGGATCGCGAGCCCTGAAACTGAAAAGGTTACCCTTGTAGGAGCTGCCGAAGGCTGCGATCTTTTGATCTTTTTTTTCAAGATCAAGATCAAAAGATCGCAGCCTTCGGCAGCTCCTACAGGTCATTGCAAAACCGGAATTCTCTGTTCATTTTCCGGTGGAGACTGTCCCTGCCCCGTTCTATGCTTCGCCCATGAACCTACCACACACACTGCTTCCGCCCCACGCCGAGATGGTCCGCGCCATGCTCGAACGAGACACCACCTACGAAGGGGTGTTTTTTACTGCGGTCAAGACCACCGGGATCTTCTGCCGCCCCGGTTGCACCGCACGCAGCCCGAAACCGGAGAACGTCGAGTTCTTCGCTCACGCCGACGAGTGCCTGGCGGCGGGCTACCGAGCCTGCCTGCGATGCAAACCCATGGACGCCGCCGCGATTGCGCCGGACTGGGTGCAGAAGCTGCTTAAATCGGTAGACCTTGATCCGGACATTCGCTGGACCGACGCCCAATTGCAGGCCGAAGGCATCGAACCGCTGAAACTGCGGCGCTGGTTCAAGCAGCATTTCGGCATGACTTTCCACGCCTGGCTGCGCACCCGCCGCTTGGGCATGGCATTGGGCGGCATCAAACAGGGGGACTCGATCGACAGCGCCGCGTTCGACTCAGGCTACGAATCCCTGAGCGGCTTTCGCGATGCGTTTCAAAAGTCCTTCCACATCACCCCGGGACGCGCCGCCAACAGTGAGCCGCTGCTGTTCACCCGGTTGACGACGCCGCTGGGGCCGATGATCGCCATGGCCGAGCGCCGTGGGCTGGTGCTCCTGGAATTTCTCGACCAGCCTTCGCTGACCCGCGAAGTGCAAAGCCTGCAAAGTCGCCATGGTTATGCCGTGGCGCCGGGACACAACGGGCATTTGCAGCAAGTCGAAGAGCAACTGACCGAGTATTTCGCCGGCGAGCGTACTGAATTCAGCGTCCCCCTGCACATGCCCGGCAGCGAGTTCTCCCGCCAGGTCTGGGCCGAGCTGGCCCACATCCCCTACGGCCACACCACCACCTACGGCGCGATTGCCGCCACCCTGGGCAAACCCGGCGCCAGCCGCGCCGTCGGCCTGGCCAACGGTCACAACCGCCTTTCGATCATCGTACCCTGCCATCGGGTGATCGGCGCCGATGGCTCGCTGACCGGCTACGCTGGAGGCCAGCCGCGCAAGGCGTTCCTGCTCAGGCTGGAGAAGGCGGCGGTGCAGATCACCGAGCAATTGGCCTTTTGATCACAGGCTGCGTTCGCCCAGCCCCGCCAAGGATGCTTCATGCCTGACCCCTACCGCCTGGCCAGCCAATGGCTGGCAAATCTGGATGACGACTGGCGTCGGCACATCGACGCTGTCGGCCCGTGCCTGCATCAACCCCACGCCGCCCGCGATCCCTATGAGTCGCTGGTGCGGGCGATTGCCTACCAGCAACTGCACGCCAGGGCCGGGGATGCGATTGTCGGTCGATTGCTGGCGCTGTACCCCTCGGTGGCGTTTCCGCGGCCTGAGCAGATCGTGGCGACAGATTTCGATCGACTGCGCAGTTGCGGCTTTTCCGCCAGCAAGATTGCGACCATCCTGGGCATCGCCCAGGCGGCGCTCGATGGCGTAGTGCCGGATTACGCCACGGCGCTGTCCATGGACGATGAAGCGCTGATCGAGCGCCTGGTCACCCTGCGCGGCGTGGGTCGCTGGACCGTGGAAATGCTGCTGATCTATAGCCTGGAGCGGCCGGACATTTTGCCGGCCGATGACTTTGGCGTGCGCGAGGGCTATCGACGGCTCAAGGGGCTTGAGGTGCAGCCGACGCGCAAGCAGATGATAGAGATCGGGTTGGCGTGGAGTCCGTATCGGACTGTGGCTGCCTGGTATTTGTGGCGAGTGCCTAACAGGTAGACCGCGTTATCGTTCTTCGCGAGCAAGCCCGCTCCCACATTTGACAGCGCTCTTCTGATGAAACTCGGATAAATGTGGGAGCGGGCTTGCTCGCGAAGACGTCAGCAATCACAACCCGGATTTCAACCGTGTAAACGCCCGGATCAACGCCTTGTTGAACGCCTTGCCATTGTCATTCTTGCTGTACAACGAAGCCCGCACCGCCTGCGCCGGATAGGTCCCCGGATCATTGCGGATCGCCGGGTCGATCAAGGTATCCGCCGCCGTGATCGCATTGGCGTAGTGGATGGTGTCGGTGATCGGCGCGATCACTTCAGGTGTCATCAGGTAATCCATCAAGGCCAGCCCCGCCTCGGGATGCGGGGCATCCTTGGGGATGACCATGGCATCGAACCAGATCAGCGTGCCCTCCCTGGGTATCCGGTACTGCAACGAAAACGGTTTGCTAGCCGCTTGTGCTTGCCCCGCCGCAATGGCCACGTTTCCGTTCCACGACATCGCCACGCAGGTATTGCCATTGGCCAGGTCGCTGATGTTCAGGTCATTGTCGAAGTAGCGAATGTACGGACGGATCTTCGCCAGTTGCTGCTCGGCCAGTTTCAGGTCATCGAGGCTCTGGCGGTTGATGTCCAGGCCCATGTACTTCATCACGGCAGCGAACACTTCATTGGGATCGTTGAGCAGGCTGACCCCGCAATCGGCGAATTTCGCCACCACCGCCGGGTCGAACAGCATGGCCCAGCTGTCGGTTGGCGCATCGGCCAGGCGCTGCTTCACCGCCTCTTCCTGATATCCCACGCCAGTGGTGCCCCAGGCGTAGATTCCGGCATAACGGTTGCCCGGATCGAACACCGCCATGTGCTGGCGGAACTCTTCGCCGACTCCGGCGAAGTGCGGTATCTGCTGCTTGTCCAGGGTCTGGATGGCACCGCTCTGGATCGCCCGGGACAGATGCTGTCCCGCCGTCAACACCAGGTCATATCCGCTGCGACCGGTGAGCAATTTGGTCTCGACGGTTTCCAGGGAGTCGAAGTGATCGGCGACGACATGGATACCGGTTTTTTTCTCGAAGTTGGTCAGCGTGTCCGGGGCCAGGTACTCGCCCCAGATGTACAGGTTTACCACCGGTTTGGCGGTGTCGGCGGCCTGCACACACAGGGGTGCAAGCACCAGCATTAACGCTTGGGTCAGTTTGTGCAGGCGCATTTTTTAAACTCCTTTGCCGGCGTACTGCGGCATGGTGATGCAGGCGACGTTGCCGCCACCGAGAAGAATTTCCCGGGAGTTTTCGATGCCGACGATCTTGTGCCGGGGGAACAGTTCGGCCAGGGTCGCCAGCGCGACCTGATCATTGCGGTCGCCAAACAGCGGTACCACGATCGAGGTGTTACCGGCGTAGTAATTGATATAGGAGGCGCAGATTTTCGTACCCGCCTGACGGGTATGGGTGCTGTCCTGCTGATCCAGGCCCTCGGCCTCCTCCAGGGTCCACTCCAGCACGTCCGGTTGCGGCAGCTTGTGCACGATCAACTCGCGACCACGACTGTCGCGGGTACTGCGCAGGATGTCGTAGGCCTCCTGGTAGATTTCCCACTGCGGGTCGTCGCGATTGTCGGTCCATTGCAGCACCACTTCACCGGGGCGCACGAAGCACGCCAGATCGTCGACGTGGCCGTCGGTTTCGTCAAACTTGCACCCCCGTGGCAGCCAGATGACCTGTTCGGCGCCGAGGTAATCGGTCAAGCGGCGAGTGACTTCGTCCTTGCCCAGGTGCTGGTTGCGATTACGGTTGAGCAGGCATTGCTCGGTAGTGAGGATGCTGCCCTGGCCGTCGCTCTGGATGCCGCCCAGTTCGGCAATCAACGGTGCGCGGTAGCGATCGAAGCGTTCGATTTCGAGGATTTTGCTGGCGATCTGGTCGTCCTTGTCCCAGGGGTAGTACAAGCCGCCGTCGAGGCCGCCGTAGGCGTTGAACTCGAAGTCGACGCCGCGCACTTCGCCGCTCTGGTCATTGACCACAAAGCACGGCCCGCTGTCGCGGAACCAGGTGTCGTTGCAGGTCATTTCCACCACCCGTACCTGCGGCGGCAATTGTCGGCGGGCGGTGGCGAATTGCGCGGCCGAGGCGCAGACGGTGACCGGTTCACTCTGGGCGATGGCGCTGACGATCTGCACCCAGACTTTCTGTGCCGGCTTGGCACCATTGCGCCAGACATCAGTGCGCTCCGGCCAGCCGAGCCAGCAGCCGGACTTGGCTTCGAATTCTCCGGGCAAACGGAAGCCGTCGGATTTAGGCGTGGAATCGAGCAAACGAGCCATGGGCAAACCTCATCAGTGGGCATTGGAATGACCACAGGCTAAGGTGGCTGGCCCTCTGCTCGCCAACGAAGATTATTTCGGAATACTTGAATTCAACTCATCAATCGACCAGTTGATCGTTGAACCATTCCAGCATCTGCGTGACCGCTGGCCGCTCCAGGCGCACGCGCTCACACACCAGCGCGTATTGACCCAGGGCGGTCATGCTTGAGGTGAAAGGACGGACCAGACGACCGCTGAGCAGATCTTCCTGGGCCGTCAGGTTATCGCCCATGGCCACGCCCTGCCCCTGGGCCGCGGCTTCCAGAGCCAAGCCGGCGTGGGCGAAGTACAGTTGCCGTTCGGGGCGCTGATCACCGGCATGGCTGGTGAGCCACGCGGTCCAGGTCTTGCCGTCCTGATCGTCGTGCAGCAGGCAGTGGCGCGCCAGGTCCCTGGGGTTTTTCAGGGTGCCCTGGTTGAACAGCCCGGGACTGCACACCGGAAAAAACTGCAACGCCGGCAACGGCCGGACGAAATAGGCACTGCTGTCCACGGGACCCGTGCCATAGGTGATCGCCAGGTCGATGTCCTCGCCCGGCGCCGTGGCGTCGATCGGTTGCTCGTAGAGGTGCAAGGTGATGTGCGGATACCGCGCGTAAAAATCCGTGAGACGACTCATCAACCACTTCTGCGCGAGTTCCGCGGTAACCGCCAGGCGCAAGACTGCCAGGGACGATGGATCGCGTAGCTCGTCGCAGGCATCGCCGATCAGCTCGAAGGCTTGTTGCAGGCTTTGCATCAGCCGGCCAGCGGCCATGGTCGGGCGAATCTGCCGGCCTTCACGGACGAACAGCGACACACCGAGTTGTTCTTCCAATTGGCGGATCTGGTGGCTGACGGCGCTGTCGGTGACGCACAGCTCCGCCGCCGCCCGGCCGAAATGGGCGTGGCGGGCGGCGCATTCGAAGGTTCGCAGGGCTGCCAGGGAGGGTAGACGTCGCATGAGGGTCTTGTCCGGGTTCGAGGCGTCCATGCTGACCCGGTGGATCGTGGGCGTCCAGTGAGTCCGCGTTATCGTTTTTCGCGAGCAAGCCCGCTCCCACAGTTGATCTGCGGTGTTCCCTGTGGGAGCGGGCTTGCTCGCGAAGAGTTCAGTCCATTCACCGCTCACCCAACTGCCCATCACCCGCGCTAATGGTCGATGACGCCCCCGGAGTCGAGGTGCATGGTAAATCCTCAATCGGAGGGATTCGCGATGCTCAACACACTCAAACAGATCAATTCAACCTCAGCTTTCAACCGCTGGGCCGGCTTCGAGGTCACCCGCGCCGAATCGGGCGAAGCCGAAATCACCCTGGCTTTTCGCGAAAGCGACATGGCGCAGTATGCGGGTTTCCTGCATGCCGGGCTGATTGGCGCATTGCTCGACACGGCCTGTGGCTTTGCCGCTGGAACGGTGGCCGGGAACGTATTGGCATCGCACTTTTCAGTCAACTGCCTGGCGCCCGCGGTCGGTGAAGTGTTCATTGCCCGGGGTCGCGTGGTGAAGGCTGGCAAGAAGCAGGTATTCGCCCATGCCGAGTTGTTCGCGCAAACCGGCGATCAACTGAAACTGGTGGCGACCGGTGACGCGATTCTGGTGCCTGTCGAGGAGCGCTGAGGGTCTAGGCTGTCTTGAGTTCGCTCAAGACAGCCGGAGGTTCTCATGCAACTCGAAGGTTCCTGCCATTGCGGCGCGGTGTCGTTCAGCCTCACCAGCGCCCACCCCTACCCCTACCAACGCTGCTACTGCTCGATCTGCCGCAAGACCCAGGGCGGTGGCGGTTTTGCGATCAACATCGCCGGTGATGCCAATAGCCTCAAAGTGCGCGGGCGCAAGAACATCGCGATCTACCATGCCCTGCTCAAGGGCGAAGGCGAGAAACGCGCCCATCGCAGCAGTGCCGAACGGCATTTCTGTTCGCTGTGCGGTTCGGGATTGTGGCTGTTCAGCCCGGAGTGGCCCGAGTTGATCCATCCGTTTGCGTCGGCCATCGATACACCGCTGCCGGTGCCGCCGGAGCACACGCACTTGATGCTCAGTTCCAGTGCGCCCTGGGTGGAAGCCGAGGTGCGGCCGGGGGATAAACAGTTTGATGTTTATCCCGAGGAGTCCATCGCCGAGTGGCATGAACGTCTGGGTTTAAGCCGCTGATGCTGCGGGCACACCACTGTGGAAACGAAATTCCACATCCGGCGACTCGATCAAGTCCTGCTCGGCGGCGCGGACCTTGTCGATCACCTGGGCGATGTCCTTGGCGTCCCCGTACTGATAGGCCAGCTTCAGGTACCCCTGGAAATGCCGGGCCTCGCTCTTGAGCAGGCCGAAGTAGAACTTGCCCAGTTCGTCGTCCAGATGCGGCACCAGTGCCTCAAAACGCTCACAACTGCGGGCCTCGATGAATGCGCCAACCACCAGCGTATCAACCAGTTTCACCGGCTCGTGACTGCGCACCACCTTGCGCAGCCCCGAGGCGTAACGCCCGGCGGACAGCTGACGCAACTCGATCTTGCGTTTTTTCATCAGGCGCATGACCTGCTCATGGTGCACCAGCTCTTCCCGGGCCAGGCGCGACATCATGTTGATCAATTCGACATGGGAGTGATACTTGGCAATCAGGCTCAACGCCGTGCTGGCGGCCTTGAATTCGCAGTTCTTGTGGTCGATCAGCAGGGTTTCCTGATCGGCCAGCGCGGCTTGAACCCAGCCGTCAGGGGTGCGGCAGCCGAGGAACTCGTGAATTTCGGGAAGGATCATGGGGCTCACGGAAAAATAGGTATAAATCGAAGGGCGCCGATTATACCGGCCTGCCCGAAGACCACCAGCCACTACCGTTGATATGCATCAAGTCACCGAATGTCGCGCAGCAACTATAGTTGTGCAACGCCATGCTTTTTCATTTTCAGGAGATCCCGATCATGCAAGCCATTCGCAGCATCCTGGTGGTCATCGACCCCGAGCATTCGGAAAGCCTGGCACTCAAACGCGCCAAACTGATTGCTGGCGTGACCCAGGCACACCTGCACCTGCTGGTCTGTGATCCCAAGCATGATCACAGCGCCATGCTCAGCGTGCTCAAGGCGGCGTTGCTGGAAGATGGTTACAACGTCACCACCGAGCAGGCCTGGAACCAGAGCCTGCACGAAACCATCGTCGACGTGCAGCAGGCGGAAGGCTGCGGGCTGGTGATCAAGCAGCACTTCCCCGACAGTTCGCTGAAAAAGGCCCTGTTGACGCCGGTGGACTGGAAACTGCTGCGCGCCTGCCCTACCCCGGTACTGCTGGTGAAAACCTCCGGTTCCTGGAAGGACAAAGTGATTCTGGCGGCCGTCGACGTGGGCAATATGGAAAGTGAGCACCGCCATTTGCACGACACCATCATCGATTACGGCTATGACATCGCCAGCCTGGCCAAGGCGCATCTGCATGTGATCAGTGCTCACCCGTCGCCCATGCTGTCGGCGGCCGACCCGACCTTGCAGCTCAGCGAAACCATCGAGGCGCGCTATCGCGAACAGTGCCGGGCGTTCCAGGCGGAATTCGACATCGACAACGAACACCTGCACATCGCCGAAGGCCCGGCGGATGTATTGATTCCGTTCATGGTGCACAAACTGCAGGCGGCCGTGACGGTGATCGGCACGGTGGCGCGTACCGGGTTGTCAGGGACCTTGATCGGCAATACCGCGGAAGTGGTGCTCGATGCAGTGGAGAGCGATGTGCTGGTGCTCAAGCCGCAGGAGGTTGAGGACCACCTGGAGGAGTTGGCGGTGAAACATTGATTTGAAGATCAAAAGATCGCAGCCTTCGGCAGCTCCTACAAGGTGAACGCATTTCCCTGTAGGAGCTGCCGCAGGCTGCGATCTTTTCAGGCGCCAAAGGCGTCTTTCAGAAACCCGGGCGCGATATAGCGCTGATAATGCGCCTCAGACAGCAAAAAGAATTCCCGATCAATGGCATCGCGCAGTTCCGGCAGGTTCCAGTCGCGAAATTCCGGCAACAGCACCATCCCGTAGGCTTCCAGATTGTTGATCACCCGGGCGCCCCGGGCGATCAGCTGGTAGGCCCAGCAATACTCGGACTGATGCGGCACGAAGCGGATCTTGCGCTGTTCCAGCTGGCTCCTGAGCAGCGCCGGATCGAAAATTTCCACCTTGGCGGCCATCACCTGGGACAACAACTGCTCCAGGCGCAGCCATACGGCGCGTTTTTCTTCCTCGTTGTAGCCGTTCCAGCGGATCACTTCGTGGTGGAAACGCTTGCAGCCACGGCACACCAGATCACCGTAAACAGTGGAGCAAAGGCCGACGCAGGGGGTCTTGATGGTCTGATTGGGCATAGGTAGGCAGAACGCGAAAAGCAAAACAGGATGGCATGTTAGCCCTTTGTCTAACATTGATCACCCCTCAAAGTTTCATGAGCCAACTTACCTTTAATTTTTTTTTGCCGTAGAATCAGCCTGCCTTTTTAGGCGCCAATGTCCGTTAGAAGCTGTTTTCAAAGCGTCACGAGCACAGTCGTTCCTTCAGAGCGGTGTTGGCGAAGGGTTTTTCCAGCGGGGAAAAGCCCAGCGCCAACCCTCATCAGCTCCCGTTCTGCAGGCGTAAAACTTTGAAAGCAGCTTCTGTAAGGAATTGTCGGTAATTCTGGCTAAGTGGCTCACAACGCCATGCAGCGCATGAGTACGGCAATTTCGGGATGAGCGTCCCGGACACCCATTTGGGACCACTGATGAGGGTAATAACTGTGCTTGAAGCCTACCGCAAACATATCGAAGAGCGCGCAGCACTGGGTATCGTTCCCCAGCCGCTAAACGCCGAACAAACTGCAGGCCTGGTCGAGCTGCTGAAGAATCCCCCGGCTGGCGAAGAAGCATTCCTCGTTGACCTGATCACCAATCGCGTTCCGCCTGGAGTGGACGAAGCAGCCTATGTCAAGGCCGGCTTCCTGTCCGCCATCGCCAAAGGCGAAGCCACCTCCCCCCTGATCGACAAGAAGCGCGCTGTTGAACTGCTCGGCACCATGCAGGGCGGCTACAACATCGTGACCCTGGTGAACCTGCTGGACGACGCCGAACTGGCGCCAGTGGCCGCCGAAGAACTCAAGCACACCCTGCTGATGTTCGATGCCTTCCACGACGTCGCTGAAAAAGCCAAGAACGGCAATATACACGCCAAAGGCGTGCTGCAATCCTGGGCTGACGGCGAGTGGTTCGTGAAACGCCCGGTGCTGGCCGACAAGATCAGCCTGCGCGTGTTCAAGGTCTCCGGCGAAACCAACACCGACGACCTGTCCCCTGCTCCGGATGCCTGGTCCCGTCCGGACATCCCGTTGCACGCCCTGGCCATGCTGAAAATGGCGCGCGACGGCATCGTGCCGGACGCACAAGGCGTCACCGGTCCGATGAAGCAGATCGAAGAAATGCGCAACGCCGGCTTCCCGATCGCCTACGTGGGCGACGTGGTCGGTACCGGTTCTTCGCGTAAATCGGCAACCAACTCGGTGCTGTGGTTCTTCGGCGACGACGTTCCTTACGTGCCGAACAAGCGTGCCGGCGGTTTCTGCTTCGGCAACAAGATCGCTCCGATCTTCTACAACACCATGGAAGATGCCGGCGCACTGCCAATCGAATTCGACGTTTCCAACATGAACATGGGCGACGTGATCGACCTGTACCCTCATGCTGGCAAAGTCTGCAAGCACGGCACCGACGAAGTTCTGACCACCTTCGAAATGAAGACCCCGGTGCTGTTGGACGAAGTACGTGCTGGCGGCCGTATCCCGCTGATCATCGGCCGTGGCCTGACCGAGAAGGCTCGTACCGAGCTGGGCCTGCCACCTTCGACCCTGTTCAAGAAGCCAGAAGCTCCGGCTGAAAGCACCAAGGGTTTCACCCTGGCGCAGAAAATGGTCGGCAAGGCTTGCGGCGTGACCGGCGTTCGTCCGGGCACCTACTGCGAACCGAAGATGACCACCGTGGGTTCCCAGGACACCACCGGTCCAATGACCCGTGACGAACTGAAAGACCTGGCGTGCCTGGGCTTCTCGACCGACCTGGTGATGCAGTCCTTCTGCCACACCGCGGCATATCCAAAGCCGATCGACGTAACCACCCACCACACCCTGCCTGACTTCATCATGACCCGCGGCGGCGTTTCCCTGCGTCCGGGCGACGGCATCATCCACTCGTGGCTGAACCGCATGCTGCTGCCAGACACCGTCGGTACCGGTGGTGACTCCCACACCCGTTTCCCGATCGGCATCTCGTTCCCGGCCGGTTCCGGCCTGGTGGCGTTCGCCGCCGCCACTGGCGTCATGCCGCTGGACATGCCTGAGTCGGTGCTGGTTCGCTTCAAGGGCGAACTGCAGCCAGGCGTCACCCTGCGTGACCTGGTTCACGCCATTCCTTACTACGCGATCCAGGCTGGCCTGTTGACCGTAGAGAAGAAAGGCAAGAAAAACGCCTTCTCCGGTCGCATCCTGGAGATCGAAGGCCTGCCCAAGCTGACCGTCGAGCAAGCGTTCGAACTGTCCGACGCCTCGGCTGAACGTTCGGCTGCCGGTTGCACCATCCAGCTGTCGAAAGAGTCGATCGCTGAATACCTGCAATCGAACATCACCCTGCTGCGCTGGATGATCGGCGAAGGCTACGGCGATGCCCGTACCCTGGAGCGTCGTGCCCAGGCGATGGAAGCCTGGCTGGCCAACCCTGAACTGATGGAAGCGGACAAGGACGCCGAGTACGCCGAAATCATCGAGATCGACCTGGCCGACATCAAGGAGCCAGTACTCTGCGCTCCGAACGACCCGGACGACGCTCGCCTGCTCTCCAGCGTTGCTGGCGAGAAGATCGACGAAGTGTTCATCGGTTCCTGCATGACCAACATCGGCCACTTCCGCGCTGCCGGCAAGTTGCTGGAACAGGTCAAGGGTCAGCTGCCAACCCGTCTGTGGCTGTCGCCGCCGACCAAGATGGACGCTCACCAGCTGACCGAAGAAGGCTACTACGGCATCTACGGCAAGGCTGGCGCGCGCATGGAAATGCCGGGCTGCTCGCTGTGCATGGGTAACCAGGCACGTGTAGAGCCGAACTCGACTGTCGTGTCGACTTCGACCCGTAACTTCCCGAACCGTCTGGGTGACGGCGCGAACGTCTACCTGGCTTCGGCTGAGCTGGCGTCCGTGGCTTCCATCCTGGGTCGCCTGCCGACCGTCGAGGAGTACATGGAGTACGCTGGCAAGATCGACAGCATGGCGGCCGATGTCTACCGCTACCTGTCCTTCGACCAGATTGCCGAGTTCCGTGAAGCTGCTGCGAACGCCAACATCCCGGTCGTTCAAGCCTAACGCTGCAACGCAATGAAAAACGCCGCCCCTCGTGAGAGGGGCGGCGTTTTTTTATGCCCTTGAATCAAAAGATCGCAGCCTGCGGCAGCTCCTACAGGGACAAGTGAGCCCTGTAGGAGCTGCCGCAGGCTGCGATCTCTTGATCTTTACATTACGCGCTCAATGAGTAGATCAACGCCGAAATCGCCACCAAACCCACTGCAACCACAAACACATTGGAAGCCTGGCCACGATAACGCGCCATCGCTGGCACCTTGCGGATCGCATACATCGGCATCAGGAACAGGATCGCCGCGATCACCGGGCCACCCAGGGTTTCGATCATGCCGAGGATGCTCGGGTTCAGTGTGGCGACGATCCAGCACACCACCAGCATGAACGCCGCCACGATGCGGTCCAGGGTCTTGGCCGCCGGACGCTTGCCGCTCTTGACGATCAGGCCCTTGAGACCTTCACTGGCGCCAATGTAGTGGCCCAGGAACGACTTGGAGATGGCCACGAAGGCAATCAACGGCGCCGCGAAGGCGATGGTCGGGTTGCTGAAGTGGTTGGCCAGGTACGACAGGATCGACAGGTTCTGTGCTTTCGCCTCGGCCAGTTGCGCCGGCGACAGGGTCAGCACGCAGCTGAACACGAAGAACAGCACCATCACCACCATCAAGGCGTGGGCCCGGGACAGGATCTGCGAGCTGCGTTCCTCTGCGTGTTCGCCGTAACGGCGCTTCTGGTCCACGGCGAACGCCGAGATGATCGGCGAATGATTGAACGAGAACACCATCACCGGAATCGCCAGCCACAGGGTGTGCAGCAACTCCGATGGCTCAGGCAGCGTGCTGGCCGTGCTGAGGATGCCGCCGTTCCAGTGCGGAATCAGGAACACCGCCAGGAACAGCAGCGCGACGATGAACGGGTAGACCATCAGGCTCATGGCCTTGACGATCACCTGCTCGCCGCAGCGCACCACGGCCAGCAGGCCGAGGATCAGCACCAACGACAGGACCGCCCGCGGTGGCGGCATGATGTGCAACTGGTGTTCGAGGAAGCTGCCCACGGTGTTGGTCAGGGCCACGCTGTAGATCAACAGGATCGGGAAGATCGCGAAGAAGTACAGCAAGGTGATCAACGCGCCGGCCTTGAGACCGAAATGCTCTTCCACCACTTCGGTGATGTCCGCGCCTTCACGGCCGGACAGCACGAAGCGGGTCAGGCCGCGGTGTGCGTAGAAGGTCATCGGGAACGCCAGCAGCGCCAGCACCAGCAGCGGCCAGAAACCGCCCAGGCCCGCGTTGATCGGTAAAAACAGGGTGCCCGCACCAATCGCCGTGCCAAACAGGCCCAGCATCCAGGTGGTGTCCTGGCGATTCCAGCTCGAAAGCGTTGCGGGTGTCGCTGCTACAAAGCGTTCGTTAACGCTATTGGCCTGATCATTCATCCGGTGGGATCTCCACATTCCGGTCACTTGCCACCCGGCCAGAACGCGTCGGAATACCCGACAGGCAGCGCCCTGGCCGAAACAGGGGCGCGATTCTGGAGGATTAATGAACAGAAGCAAAGACTTAGGTGAGGAACGGTGGTGCCAGATTGGCGTTTTCTCCCCCTGTAGGAGCTGGCTTGCCAGCGATTGGCCCTCAAGCCATGCGTCGATCGCACCGACGCAATCGCCAGCAAGCCGGCTCCTACAAATGGCGTTTCATCGCGCGATCGTATGATCGGTTTGATAAAGGTCATCCATCATGTATTTTAAATGAACCTGTCAACCTTCCGGAGTCTTCCCATGCCACTGGTTCGCGTCGATCTCAAAAAACAGCAGGACCCCACCTACGCCAAACGTATCGGCCAACAGATCTACGCCGCCCTGCGCAGCGCGATTGGCGTGCCGGAAAACGATAACTTCCAGATCCTCGCTGAACACGACGAACAGCATTTCATCTTCGACCCCCAATACCTGGGCATCCAGCGCACCGACGCCCTGGTGGTCATCCAGATCACCCTCAGCGAAGGCCGAACCCTGGAGCAGAAGAAGCTGCTGTATAAAACCATCGTCGAAAACCTCAACACGCAACTGGCCGTGCGCCTGGAAGATGTTTTCATTAATCTGGTGGAAGTGAAGAAAGAGAACTGGTCGTTCGGCAACGGCATCGCCCAGTACGCCCTCTGACAGCCAACCCATAGACCTGTGAGCCGCCCATGCCCCGCGTTTCCCGCAAACAAGCCGACCTCAACCGCGAAATCATCGTCGAGGCCGCCACCCGGCTGTTTCGCGAACGCGGCCTGCACGGGATCAGCGTCGTCGACGTCATGGCGGCGGCGGGCCTGACCCATGGCGGTTTTTATGGCCACTTCGAATCCAGGGAAGCGCTGGCCAGAGAGGCCAGCGAGCGGGCATTCAAGGAGGTGGGGGCGAAATGGCGCGAACGGATCACCGGCGAAGACAAAGCGCAGGCGCGGCGAGCCTTGATCGAGCCTTACCTGTCGGTCGAAAGCCGCGACAATCCCGGTGAAAGCTGCCCGGTGGTAGCCTTTGCCGGCGACATGTGCCACGAACCCACCGACAGCGGCTTGCGCGAACCCTTCATGGCCGGACTGAACCGGCTGCTCGAGGCCTTCGGCAACCTGATGGACTCGGACGATGCCGCGCAAAACCGGCAACAGGCGCTGGTGCAATATTCGCTGATGGTTGGCGCGCTGACACTGGCACGGGCTACCCGCGGCGACGCCCTGTCTGAGGAAATCCTTGAGGCGGCACAGACCTTCCTGACAGAGCCCCCTGCTCCGGTTTGAAATTTCGGTGCGATCAAAAAAGATCGCAGGCTGCGCCAGCTCCTACACTGAGGAGCATGGCTGTTGCCAATCTGCCCCGCAGCCAGCACTCTCAACCGACTTTCGAGCCCGACGTTCCGCTGCCCACAGGAGCAAAGCATGCCTGCAACCGTTCTGGTACTGGTTGAAACCATCAATGATTACCTGCCCATTCTCGAACGCCAGGGCTTTCACCTGATCCTGGCGCCCACGCCCGCCGAGCGCGCCGAGGCCATCAGCCGCCACAGTGGCCAGATCGATGCGGTCCTGACCCGTGGCCCGCTCGGCCTGTACGGCGATGAAATCGCCGCCCTGCCCAACCTCAAGATCATCTGCGTGATTGGCGCGGGCTATGAACAGGTCGACCTGCAAGCCGCCGCCGACCGGGGCATCACCGTCACCAATGGCGCCGGGGTCAACGCCTCCTCGGTCGCGGACCATGCCATGTCGCTGCTGCTGGCGCTGGTACGTGACATCCCCCGCTGCGATGCCGCCGTACGCCGGGGTGAATGGCCGAAAATCATGCGCCCTTCCCTCGCCGGCAAGCGCCTGGGCATTCTCGGCCTCGGCGCGGTCGGCATGGCCATCGCCAAACGTGCCGGCGCGGGCTTCGACATGAGCGTGAGCTACCACAACCGCCAGCACCGCAGCGATGTACCCTACAAGTTCTGCTCGACACCCACTGAACTGGCCCGGGCCTCGGATTTCCTGATCGTCGCCACCCCGGGGGGGCTGGGCACCAAGCACCTGATCAACAAGCAGGTACTCGAGGCCCTCGGCCCCAACGGTTTTTTCGTCAACATCGCCCGGGCCAGCGTGGTGGTCACCGCCGACCTGATCAGCGCGCTCGAGCAACGGCGCATCGCCGGCGCCGCCCTGGATGTCTTCGATGCCGAGCCCAAGGTGCCGGATGCCCTCAAGGCCCTGGCGAACGTCATCCTCAGCCCGCACGTAGCCGGACTGTCCCCCGAGGCCACCCAGGGCACTGTGGAACTGGTGGGCCGTAACCTCGTGGCGTTTTTTTCCGGCCAGCCGGTGCTGACCCCCATCGAGCTGCCGAAGGGCGTGACCCAGGCCGTCTAGCCGGACAATTCAAACAGGTGTATCAAAAGCAATGATTGTCCGGCAACACGCTCACCTATAAGGGCGGGCGGAGGTTGTGGGTGCCGGGTGCGCGCATTAGATTAGCCAATAGTTTCAGGCCACCAGAATAAGCAGAAGGGATAAGCATGGCGCTTACTGACCAATCCACCCGCACCCGCACCGGCGAAGAACTCGATGCCAGCCTGATCGACCCCTACCTCAAGGCCCACATTCCGGGCCTGAGCGGCCTGCCACGGATCAGCCAGTTCCCGGGCGGTGCGTCCAACCTCACCTACTTGCTCGAATACCCGGAACAGGAATTCGTCCTGCGTCGGCCGCCCTTCGGTCACAAGGCCAAGTCCGCCCATGACATGGGCCGCGAATTCCGCATCCTCAATCAGTTGCGCGACGGTTTTCCGTACTGCCCGAAGGCCTACGTGCACTGCACCGACGAAGCGGTGATCGGCGCCGAGTTCTATGTGATGGAGCGGGTCAACGGCATCATCCTGCGCTCCGAACTGCCGCCGGAACTGGGGCTGGACTCGGCGAAAACCCAAGCCCTGTGCAAAAGCTTCATCGACAAGTTCGTCGAGCTGCACCGGGTCGATTACAACGCCTACGGCCTGGGCGACCTGGGCAAGCCGCAAGGCTACGTGGCACGGCAGATCAAAGGCTGGAGCGAGCGCTACGAGAAAGCCCTGACCCCCGACGCGCCGCACTGGGAAGCGGTGAAAGCCTGGCTCAACGACAAGATGCCGGCCGATCACCCGACCTCCAGCATCGTGCACAACGACTACCGCTTCGACAACGTCATCCTCGACCCGAACAATCCGATGCAGATCATCGGCGTGCTCGACTGGGAACTGACCACCCTGGGCGACCCGCTGATGGACCTGGGCAACACCCTCGCCTACTGGATCGAAGCCGATGACCCGGCGCCGGTACAGCTGATGCGCCGCCAGCCCAGCCACGCACCGGGCATGCTGACCCGCCGTGAATTCGTCGATTACTACGCCGAGCGTTCAGGCATCAAGATCGACAATTTCGACTTCTACTACACCTACGGCCTGTTCCGCCTGGCCGGCATCGTGCAGCAGATCTACTACCGCTTCTACCATGGCCAGACCCAGGACAAACGCTTCGCGCAGTTCATTCACATGAACAAACTGCTGGAGCAGATGAGCCTGCAGGTCATCCAGAAATCCAGCCTCTGATACGACACAGCACTTGTAGGAGCCAGGCTTGCCTGCGAAGGCGGCCTCAAGTACGCCTTCGCAGGCAAGCCGGGCTCCTACAAACCGCGATTCAGGCTCCATAACAAGGAAAAACCATGTCCAAGACTCAGTTGTTCGACCTCGACGGCAAGATCGCTTTCGTCTCCGGCGCCAGCCGCGGCATCGGTGAAGCCATTGCCAAACTGCTGGCCCAGCAAGGCGCCCACGTGATCGTCTCGAGCCGCAAGCTCGAAGGCTGCCAGCACGTCGCCGATGCAATCATCGCCGCCGGTGGCAAGGCCACTGCCATCGCCTGCCACATCGGCGAGATGGAACAGATCAGCCGGGTCTTCGCCGGCATCAAGGAACAGTTCGGGCGCCTGGACATCCTGGTCAACAACGCCGCGACCAACCCGCAGTTCTGCAACGTGCTGGACACCGACCTCAGCGCCTTCCAGAAAACCGTCGACGTCAATATCCGCGGCTATTTCTTCATGTCGGTGGAAGCCGGCAAGCTGATGCGCGAAAACGGCGGCGGCAGCATCATCAACGTGGCCTCGATCAACGGCGTGTCGCCGGGTATTTTCCAGGGCATCTACTCGGTGACCAAGGCCGCAGTGATCAACATGACCAAGGTCTTCGCCAAGGAATGCGCGCAGTTCGGCATCCGCTGCAACGCCCTGCTGCCGGGCCTGACCGACACCAAGTTCGCTTCGGCGCTGGTGAAGAACGAGGCGATCCTCAACACCGCGCTGCAGCAGATCCCGCTCAAGCGCGTGGCTGATCCGAGCGAGATGGCCGGCGCGGTGCTGTACCTG
Source organism: Pseudomonas sp. YuFO20 (assembly GCF_035064975.1). Taxonomy (NCBI): domain Bacteria; kingdom Pseudomonadati; phylum Pseudomonadota; class Gammaproteobacteria; order Pseudomonadales; family Pseudomonadaceae; genus Pseudomonas; species Pseudomonas sp. YuFO20. Next base: position 84,061 of record NZ_JAXDEO010000019.1, on the reverse strand, counting down.
GCGAGCGATGCATCGAGCTACACCACTGGCGTTTCGCTGAACGTGGATGGCGGCTTCCTGTCCTGACGCTGACTTCCCGAATCACACCCACACTGTAGGAGCTGCCGCAGGCTGCGATCTTTTGATCTTGTTCTTTAAAGCAAAATCAAAAGATCGCAGCCTGCGGCAGCTCCTACAGGGGGGCATCGTCGTTCGGGTTACTGGGTGACACATCGCGTCACGGTGGTTTCGCGCGTCACCTGCCCTTCCGCCCGCACATCGCCCATCACCTGGGTGCTATCGGAGGTCTGGCAGGTCTTTTCAGGCGGTGGCGGTGGCGCGGCAGGTGGTGGCGGTGGCGGACTGCTGCAGCCGCCGAGAATGATTGCACAGAGCGACAGTGGTGCAAAAATGCGTTTCCCAAGACTTTTCATAGGATGACCCGCGAATAGGATGGACACATTTCTGTGACAACAGAACACCGCCGTAAAGTTCACGGGTGGTCGCAGAAATATCACTTCTGTCCATTTTTATCGCGTATTCAGTCGTCCGGGCAGGGCAAACCTGACAATTCCTACACTACCGGGTCTGGTCGTTGCAGGCTGTTGCTTTGCAACTCGTAGCGCAGTTCTTCGAGGAGCGCGGCCACTGATTCGGGGGACTGCAACCTCGCCACGTTCAAACCGCTGACCACCAGATCGACTTGTCCGGACACCGGGTGGTAGAGCTTGATGGTCAATGAGTGATCGCCACTGACGTTGCACTCACAGGCCAGGGGCGAGAAGGTCCGCTCGATTTGCGTGCGCAACTGGGACACCTGGATCATTGCGATAGCCCGGTGCGGCAATCAAAGGTGCGGGTAATAAGCATGGCTGTTCCTTTTGCGGTTCAAGGCAGACGAATGCTCCGAAACTGTCATTCGCCCGCTCTTAGCCTAAGGTTTACCTCCTGCTTGCCAGAACCTGAGTTTGCACCCCGGCGACTAGTGCATTTGCACCTTAACGCTGGCCCTTCGGACCCCATGCACTTGAAAACAACCCACGCTCGCGCGCCCAGACTATCGCCTCGCTGCGACTGTGCACATCGAGCTTGGAATACACCGTCGCGACGTGATTGCGCACGGTATTGGGCGCCAGTTTCAGGCGTGCGGCGATCTCCTTGTCCGCCAGGCCTTCACAGATCAATTCCAGCACATCGCGCTCCCTGGCGGTCAGGTCGGTAAAGGACACACTGGGCAACTGCGGCGATTTCACGTGCTTCACGTTAGCGAGTTTCTCGATCAGGGTACGACTGAACCATGAGGCGTCTTTCATCACCTCTTCGATGGCCGACAGCAACTCAAGCTCGGTGCGTTTGCGCTCGGTGATGTCCATCAGCACCAGCAGATAGCAAGGGCTGTCCTGGATGTTCACGGTATCGGCACAAACGACACAATCGATCAGTTCCTCGTCTTTCCTGCGCACGCGTATGTCAACGCGGTCCAGGCTTGCGGCTTTCTCCAGGGCGGTAAAGAGCCGTGTCCGCGCGCCTTTGTCATGGAAGAAGTCAATCTCGACGATGGTTTTGCCGAGCACTTCCTCGTTGGCGTAGCCGAGGGTAACGAGGAACGCCTCATTCACATCCATCACCACCTGATCGCTGGCGCCGCACACCAGAATCGGTACCGGGCTCAGGCGAAACGCCTTGGCAAAGCGTTCCTCACTCTGGCGCAGGGCGACCTCGGCCTTGTGCCGGGGCTCCATGTCGACAAAGGAAAACAGCATGCAGGCTTCGTCATTGAGCTCCAGCGGCTGGCCGGCCACTACCACTTGCTTGCTGCCACCGTCGGACAGGCGCAACTCGGCCTGCATCTGCGGTATGGTCGCGCCTTCCAGAAGGCGCTGCTTGGCCAATTCCTTTTTTTCCGCCTGCTCCAGCACATCCAGTTCATAGGTCGAAGTGCCGATCACCTGGTCGCGGGAGTAACCGGTCATTTCGAGGAAACCGGGGTTGACCTTGATGTAGCGCAAATCACTGAGGCGGCAGATCACCGCCGGTGCCGGGTTGGCGGCGAAGGTTTTCTCGAAGCGTTGCTCGGCGCTGGCCCAGTCAGTGACGTCGTCCATGATCAACACCAGCGATTCCGGCTCGTCCTCACTGTCGGCCAACACCATGCTGCGTACGCTATGGACCCAGGTACGCTCTTCGTCCGCAACCGACGTCACTTCCACCAGTACATCGCTGAACGTCTCGCCCCGCGCCACCCGGTTGATCGGGTAGCTGTCGGCCGGCACCGGGTGATGGTTGCGATAGCGCAAGGCAAAACGCTTGGCGTACGCCTTGGCATCGGCACCGAGTTCGCTGACCTGCGCGACTCCGTGCATGGCCAGCGCCGCGTCATTGGCCCACAGGATGCTCTGGTCGGGGTCGAGCAGAATCACCCCGTCGGACAGACCGGCGATGATCTGCTGCAACTGGCGGCGGTTGGTTTCCCGGGTCAAGACGTCCTGGCTCATTGGATCTCCACGTGTAGTGCCTTTGTGAAGATTACGACCACAGGCGTTCATGATCGTGCAGCCTGCCCATCGCGGTCTTGGAGGACCAGTTCACGCAGCGTATCGAGAAACAGCTTGAGCACCGGCGAATCATCGTCCGCACGGTAGGTGGCGTATAACGGCACCTCCGGCAACGCCGGGGTCAGGCGCCGGAACACCAGCCCGGCGGGTGCCAGCTGCTCGATGGACGCCGGCAGCAGTGCCACGCCAAAACCGGCCCTGACCAGGCTGAGCAAGGTTTGTACTTCGATCACCTGTTGGCGGATCTGCGGCGTGAACCCGGCCTGGATGCAGCATTGGTAAAGAAAGTCGGCAAACCGCGACTGCTTCAGTTCCAGCGCCACGAACGGCTCCTGGGCAAGGTCCGCCGGTGCCAGGCTGTCGCGTCGGGCCAAGGGGTGATCGAGCGGCATGACCACCCGGATCGGCTCGTAGATCAGCAGCTCGTTGCGCAGTTGCGGATCGTCATACCCGACCCGGAACACACAGGCATCGATGCGTTTTTCCTTGAGCGCCTTGACCTGTGCGGCAGGGGTCATTTCATGCAGGCGCCAGTTCACCTGCGGGTAACGCTCGCGAAACAGGTGCAGGGCCCGTGGCAACACCCCGACCATCACCGAACTGATCATGCCGATTTCCAGCTCGCCCAACTGACCGCGGCCGGTTTGCCGCGTCAGGTCGAGTGCACGGTTGAGCTGCTCGAACACCAGCGGCGCCTGTTCCTTGAGCATCTGCCCGGCGGCGGTCAGCTCGACCCGGTGGTGGCTGCGCTCGAACAGCGGCGTGCCCAGTTCCTCTTCCAGCAATCGAATCTGCTGGCTCAGTGGCGGCTGGCAGATGTGCAGGCGGGTGGCGGCCCGGCCGAAATGCAGCTCTTCGGCCAGCGCCATGAAGTAACGCAGCAGTCGCAAGTCCATGCCGGTTATCCCAGGTTCAGCGGTGTAGAGCGCTGCCGCACCCCGGTCAGACTGAACAGGGCATTGGCGATGGCCGGCGCCACCGATGGGCTGCCCAGTTCACCGACACCCCCGGGCTTGGCCGGATCGCCCTCGACCAACAGGATGTCGACCTCTGGCATGTCCGACATGCGCGTCACCCGATAGTCATGAAAATTGCTCTGCACCACCCTGCCCTGCTTGATGTCCAGTCGATCGAACAGGGCATGACCGAGGCCCCACATCAGGCCACCGTAGATCTGTTCTTCGACACCGCCGGGCGACACCGCCAGACCACAATCGACCACGCAGGTGAGCTTCTCGACCTTGATGGCGCCGTCCTGTTTCGACACGCGCGCCACGATGGCGATGAAACTGGTGTAACCCTGATTGGTGGCGATCCCCAGCGCCGTGCCATCGGGCAGCGGCTGATCCCAACCGGCACGCTCGGCGGCGCTTTTCAACACGGCGACATGCCGTGGCCGGTCCTGCATGTTGGCCAGGCGGAAGGCCAACGGGTCTTGCCCTGCGCCATGGGCCAGCTCATCCATGAAGCTCTCTACGGCGAACACATTGGGAATGAAGCTCACCGAGCGATACCAGCCACTGGGCACCTGGCTCTCGTGCCTGACCCAGGTCAGGTCGAGGTTGGCCGGGCGATAGGCGAAATCCCAGGCGGTGATGGCTTCCGTGGTGCTGTAGTCCATCTTGTCCGGACGCTCGAAATAGCCTGGCTCCCACTGTTCCGGCGAGGCTGGCGAGACCGCCTCCAGCTGCAACGCGGTCAGACGGCCCTGAGCATTCAGCGCTCCTTTGGCCCGGTGCAGCGTGGCCGGGTGCATGAACAATGAACACATTTCGTCTTCGCGGCTGTTCATCAGTTTCACCGGCACCCTGGCCTGCTGCGCCAGGTAAGCCACTTCGAACAGCCAGTATTTGGCCTCCCGCGCACCGAAACTGCCGCCCGACACCATCTCGTTGATGGTGACCTTGTCCTTGGCGATCCTGCACACCGTTTGCGCCGCTTCCAGCGCCGACGACGGCACCTGCACCCCACCCCAGTAAGTGATGGCGCCGTCCTTGACCTGTGCGGTGATGCAGATGGGCTCCAGTGGATTCTGCACCTTGTAGGGCATGCGGTAATCGGCTTCGAGCAGCTTCGCGGCGTTCGGCCACTGGCCGCTCACATCCCCGGCGGCCATGGCGGACACCCGTTGCGCGCCTTTGTCAGTCAACTCCGCAGCCTGGGCCTTGACCAGTTCATCGCTGTCGAATCCGGCCAGCGGCGAGTCGCTCCACTGCACCTTGAGCAATTCGCGCCCCTGGTGCGCGGCCCAGTAATTGTCCGCCAACACCGCCACACCCGCGACGTTACCGCCCAGGACATCGGGCCGTCCCGGCACCTTGATCACCTTGCGCACACCCGGTACTTGCAGCGCCGCCGCGCTGTCCACCGACACCACATTCGCGCCCACCACGGGAGCCCGTTGAATCACCGCCACCAACATCCCCGGCAGCACCACGTCGATGCTGTACTTGAAGCGCCCGCAGACCTTGGCCTGGGCATCGCGCTTGTGCCGCAGCTTGCCGATGTACTTGAACTGCGCCGGGTCCTTGAGCGTGACCTTGGCCGGCGCCGGCAAATGCGCGGCGACGCCCACGAGTTCGCCGTAGCCGAGGCTGCGTTTGCTCGGCGCATGAACGACGCGGCCTTCTTCGGTACTGCAGCTGTCGGGGCTGACCTTCCACTGTCTGGCCGCCGCCGTGATCAACAGCGAACGCGCCGTCGCGCCGGCCATGCGCAGACGGTCGTACTCCAGCGACACGCTGGTGCTGCCGCCCGTGGAAAAGACTTTCCAGATCGGGTGAATGTAGGTGTCGAAAAACGGATCCTCCGGCGAGATCACCTGCACGGTCATCGGGTTGACGTCCAGTTCCTCGGCCACGCAAGCGGCGAGCGCGGTATGCGTGCCGGTACCGGAGTCGTGCTTGTGCACCACCAGTTTCACCGTGCCGTCAGGCAGGATGCGCACCCAGGCGTTGGGTTCGAATTCACCGGCGGGCGCCGGGGCTTCAGGGTCCGTCGCAGCCATGCTCGAAGGCAGGTAAAACGCGACGGCCAGTCCACTCGCAACGGTCGCCGATTGCTTGAGAAACACACGACGCGAAAGATTCACCTGAGAGATCGTCATCACGCCTCCTTCGGCGCAGACGCCGCTCGCTTGATCGCCTTGTTGATCCGCCCGTAGGTTCCGCAGCGGCACAGGTTGCCGGACATGGCATTGCGGATCGAATCGTCGGTGACCGCCGCCCCGGTGTTGAGCAACGCGGCGGCGGACATGATCTGACCGGATTGACAGTAGCCGCATTGCGGCACATCTTCGGCAACCCAGGCCAGTTGCAGCGGATGCTGTGCGGTGGGCGACAAGCCTTCGATGGTGGTGATGCTGTGCCCCGCCACGGCGGCGACCGGCAACTGGCAGGAACGCACCGCGACACCGTCCAGGTGCACGGTGCAGGCACCGCACAGGCCCATGCCGCAACCGAACTTGGTGCCGGTGAGTTTCAAGTGGTCACGCAACACCCATAACAAGGGCATGGAGGGCGAAGTCTCTACCAGCTCGCGTCGTTCGCCGTTTACCGTGAATTCGATCATTGTCAGGCTCCAAGAGAGCGGCCCGTCTTTGTGCAGGCCTGGTGCTCGATTATTGGGAGCCTTGGGAAAATCGGGCCAGCGACGATTTCTGCCATCCTGTGTAAGTAGGACTAACAGCATGTACAAGCGATACCCGTCGGTGCAGTCCATGAGTGCTTTCATCCAGGCAGCCCGCAGCGGCAGCTTCTCCAGCGCGGCGCGCAAACTCGACCTCACCCACAGCGCCATCAGCCAGCAGATCCGCGCCCTGGAAGACTTCATCGGCCAGCCACTGTTCGTGCGCGAAGGCGGCGGCAGCAACCTGACCGACGCCGGGCAACTGTTCGCCAGCGTGCTGTCCGACGGCCTGGCGCAGATCGATCGGGCGCTGTCTTCGGTGAAAAATCGCAGCGTGGCGCAGCGGCTGACCCTGGATGTCGACAGTGAGCTGGCCCAGAGCTGGCTCAATCCGCGCCTGCCGCAGTTGCTGGATCTGCTGCCCGAGCATGAGGTGGTGCTGCTATCGATGCCACGCTCGGATCGCAGTGCGTTCGAACGCGTGGACCTGGCCTTGCGCTACGGTTATGGCGACTGGGAAGACTGCGAGATGACGCAGATTTGCGGGGATCGGGTGATGGCGGTGGCTGCGCCGGCACTGCTGGAACGCCAGGGTGTGCAACTGCCGTTGAGTGCGCAGCAGATCCTTGAACTGCCGCTGTTGGGCTATACGCGACGGTCGTGGATTCCGTGGCTGGATGCGGCGGGTTTGCCTGCGGTCGAGCCTTCGGCACGGGTGGTGTTCGACAATGCGGCCAACCTGATTGCTGCGGCTGAAGCGGGTGTTGGTGCCGGGCTGGTGCGCGGTTTGCTGGCCGCCGATGCCTTGCGCAGCGGGCGGTTGGTGGTGTTGAACGAGGCGCAGATTGCGGCGCATTACAACCTCTACGCCGTATGGCCACCGGGGCATGGCGAGCGGGTGGCGCCGGTGGTTGAGGCGATCAGGCAGTTGGCTTTGCGTACACATTACTGACGCCTTCGCGAGCAAGCCCGCTCCCACAGTTGACCGCTTTTCTACAGGTGGAATGCATTCGAATGTGGGAGCGGGCTTGCTCGCGAAGAGGCCGGCACATCCACCACCCACCTCCCATATCGAACGCATATCAAACCCCCGCCCAATTAATATTGTACGAACCCCACACCCCCTTCCAATACTTCCCCCCAAGCAGCCAGCGTCCCGAGCCGGATGCGACCAGGCGAGGGAATGCGTGAGTCTTCACGCATAGAAATGGCCGATTGCCCGGACGTGGCTGCTTGTGAACCGCAAGGTTCCCTTCCCGCTATCAGGAGATCGACTTCAATGATCATCGATATCAGTTGCTATCCCACGGATCTCGTGGACCTCGCCTGGAGGCATGACGGTGACCCGTTCACCGGCGAGCGTCTGCTGCAGATGATGGATGGCCCGTACATGGTCAACGGCAAACCTCGCCGCATCGACAAAGCCTTCATCCAGCCGCCCCAGGGCAACACCATCTACACCTGGACCGACGGCGATCTTAGCGGCCGCGAGTCCATCGACGCCTACATGGCCTACACCCTGAAGATGGTCCAGACCTACCCGGACCGTTTCATCGGCTGCTTCGTCTACAACCCGCGCTGCGGCGTGGAAAACGGCGTCGAGGCGATCGAGCGCTACGTCAAGGAACACGGTTTCAAGATGGTGCAGATGCAGGCCAACATGCACGCCTACCGTCCCGACCGCGCCCTGGACTGGGTCCGTCCGGCCTTCGAGAAGTGCGCCGAGCTGGGCATCCCGGTCAAGCTGCACACCGGCGACGGGCCCTACAGCATCCCGTCGGAATGGGTGCCGATGATCAAGGAATTCCCCAACGTCGATTTCATCATGGCCCACTTCGGTGTGCAGACCGGCGGCGTCTACGTGTTCGAACCGATGCAATGGGCGATGGAGCTGCCCAACGTCTACTGCGAATCCGGCTGGTGCCTGCAATCGCGGATCGTCGAGTTCGCCAAGGTCCTGCCGACCCACAAGATCCTCTTCGGCACCGACACCCCGCCGAACGAGCCGGGCATGTGGCTGCGCCTGCTGGAAGTGCTGTGCCACGAACCGCCCCAGGGCCTGAACCTCGACGAGGACACCCTCGAGGAATACCTGGGCAACAACACCGCACGGATGATCGGCCTCGAACCGACCCCGCCGCCACGTTCCGTTTCCGAAGCAGAGGCGCAACTCAAGCGCCCCGTCACCACACAACTGGCCAGGAGCTGAACCGATGATCATCGACACCCATCTGCACCCCACCAACCTGGTCGACGAGGCCTGGCGCCACACCGGCGAACCCTTCACCGGCGAGCGCATGCTCAAGCTGATGGACGGCCCGTACATGATCAACGGCAAGCCGCGCCGCATCGACATGGGTTTCATCCAGCCGCCACCGGGCAACACCGGTTACCGCGACGGCAACCGCCGCGGCCGTGAAGGCGTGCGTGACTACATGTCCTACGTCGCCGAACTGTGCGTGAAGTACCCCGACCGCTTCATCGGCAACTTCAACTTCAACCCGCGCTGGGGACCGGAAAACGGTGCGGCGGAGCTGGAATTCCACATCAAGGAATACGGCTTCAAGATGCTCAAGCTGCACGCCAACATGCACGGTTATCGCCCGGACCGGGCGCTGGACTGGCTGCGTCCGGCGATGAAGGTCTGCGCCAAGTACAACATCGTGGTGCTGATCCACACCGGCGACGGCCCCTACACCATTCCGACCATGTTCTACCCAATCATCCGCGAGTTCCCGATGGTCAATTTCATCATCGGTCACTTCGGCATCCAGACTGGCGGCAACTACTCGTTCGAAGCGTTCTGGATGGCCATGGACACGCCGAACGTGTACTGCGAATCCGGGTGGTGCTTCCAGTCGCGGATAGTCGAATTTGCCAAGGACCTGCCGCGTAACAAGATCGTGTTCGGCACCGACTCGCCACCCAACGAACCGGGCATGTGGCTGCGCGAACTGGAGGTGTTGTGTTCACCGGCACCACAAGGGCTGGGCATCGACGAGGATCACCTTGAGGACTACCTGGGCAACAACATCGCCCGGTTGTGCGGCATCGAACCGACGCCGCCACCCAAGGACCAGGCCGAGGCGGACATTCGTCTGACCACGACCTACCTCTAGGTTCACGCGCCCCCCTGTGGGAGCGGGCTTGCTCGCGAAAGCGCCGGGTCAGTCGCTATCGCCGTTGAATGACACACCGCATTCGCGAGCAAGCCCGCTCCCACAGGGGCCGCGCCAATCTCATTCTACGAGGTGAAACCATGACCCTCTCGACGCTCGGCGATTCCCAGGATTTTCACGATTTTCTTGACGCCTATCGCCGGCAATACCCGGACGATGTGCTCACCATCGCGCAATCCCTTAGCGCCGATCAGGACGTCACCGCCCTGGTCGATGCTCTCGCCACCCAGGGTCGCGACCCGCTGTTGATCTGCGAAAAAGTCGGCAACTTCGGCGCGCCGGTGGTCACCAACCTGTTCGCCTCCCGGACCCGCATCGCCCGGATGTTCGGCGTGCCCCCGGCGCAACTGCACGAGACTTTCCAAAACCGCGCCAACCACCCCATCGCCCCGCGCTACGTGGAAACCGGCCCGGTGCTGGATGAAATCTTCGAAGGCGAAGCCGTGGACCTCGCACTGCTGCCGATGCTCAAGCATTTCGCCAGCGACCGCGGCCCCTACATCACCAACGCGATCATCATTGCGCAAGACCCGGTCACCGGCATCGCCAACATGAGCTATCACCGCTCGATGCGCCACGCCCGGCAGACCCTCGCCACCAGCCTGCACTCGCGCGGTCACCTGTGGCGCATGCTGCAAACCGCTCGCGAGCGCGGCGAGGAATTGCACGTGGCCATGGTGGTTGGCGCGCATCCGCTGTTCATGCTCGCCGCGGCGGCACGCCTGCCCTTCGGCAGCGACGAACGCGCGGTGGCCGGCGGTCTGTTTGGCGAGCCGCTGCAACTGGTCAAGACGCCCCGCTATGGCATCGGCGTGCCGGCCTTCGCGGAGTTTGTGCTGGAAGGCGCCATCGACCCGACGGCCTACGCCGAAGAAGGCCCGTTCGGTGAATTCAGCGGCTATTCCTCGGACCGCTCGACCAACAACGTACTGCGGGTCGACACCCTGATGAGGCGCAAGGACGCCTGGCTGGTGGACGTGGTCGGCGGTCGCTACGCCGAACACCTGACCCTGGCGCGGCTGCCCCGGGAAGCGGAAATGAGCGAGAAACTCAAGGCGCGTTTCCCGGCCGTCACCGCCGTGCACTACCCCAATTCCGGCACCCATTTTCATTGCTACGTGGCCCTGGAGCAGAGCCGCGACGGCGAGGCGCGGCAGATCATGCTCGCCCTGCTCGGCTGGGACCCGTACCTGAAAACCGTGATCGCGGTGGACAGCGACATCGACATCAGCGACGACAGCCAGGTGCTGTGGGCGCTGGCCACGCACTTCCAGCCGCACCAGGACATCTTCGTCATCGATGGCTTGCCCGGCAGCCCGCTGGACCCGTCGTCCTCGGTCAACGGCACCACCTCACGCATGGGCCTGGACGCCACGCGCGGTTCGGGATTCGACGGGATCAAGGCGCAGCTGGACCAGGACGTGGTCGAGCGTGCCCTTGATCTGCTCAAGAGCTTTGAGTCATGAACCGCCAGCGCCTGGTGGTCGGCATCAGCGGGGCGTCGGGTTTCATCTACGGCGTGCGCCTGCTGCAACTGCTCGCCGAACTCGACATCGAAAGCCACCTGGTCATCAGCCGCGCCGCACTGCTGACCATGGCCCACGAAACCGACTACAAACTGGCCGACGTCACCGCGCTGGCAAGCCATTACCACCGCGCCGATGACGTGGCCGCCGGGATCGCCAGCGGTTCGTTCCGCTGCCTGGGCATGGTGGTCGCGCCCTGTTCCATGCGCACCCTGGCAGAGATCGCCACCGGCACCTCATCGGGCCTGATCGGCCGCGCCGCCGACGTCACCCTCAAGGAGCGTCGCACCCTGGTGCTGATGGCCCGGGAAACCCCGCTGACCCTCGCCCACCTGCGCAACATGACGGCGGTCACCGAAATGGGCGGCATCATCGCCCCGCCTGTTCCGGCCTTCTACGCCCGCCCGCAGGACCTGGCGCAAATGGTCGACCACAGCCTCGGCCGCGTCCTCGACCTGTTCGGCCTCGACGCCGGTACGGCAACGCGCTGGCAAGAACCCGCCAGCCCTAAAGCCAAACACAAAACCTGTGGGAGCGGGCTTGCTCGCGAAAGCGGTGGATCAGTCGCTATCTCCGTTGAATGACACACCGCATTCGCGAGCAAGCCCGCTCCCACAATAGAAAACACTGCGACCCATTCGTCAGTAAGGAGCTCTACATGAACACTCCATTCAACGCCCCAACCCCCAACACCAAAATCCCGGTGACTATCCTCACCGGCTTCCTCGGTGCCGGCAAAACCACCCTGCTCAACTACATCCTCAAGGAAAACCACGGGCGCAAGATCGCCGTGATCGAGAACGAGTTCGGCGAAGTCGGCATCGACGGCGACCTGGTGCTCAGCTCGGAAACCGAAGAAATCTATGAGATGGTCAACGGCTGCGTGTGCTGCACCGCCGAGGTCCGCGAAGACCTGGTGCGCATCGTCCGTGAGCTGGTGGCGCGGCCGGTGCGGCTCGATCACATCCTGATCGAGACCAGTGGCCTGGCCGACCCGTACCCGGTGGCCCAGAGCTTCTTCATCAACGACCCGATTGCCGATGAGGTGGAACTGGACGCCATCGTCACCATGGTCGATGCCAAGCACATCGCCCAGCACCTGGAAGACCTGCAACTCGATGGCGTGGACAACCAGGCCGTGGACCAGATCGTCTGCGCCGACCGCATCGTCATCAACAAGGTCGACCTGGTCAGCGAGGCCGAAGTGGAGGCCCTGAGCAAGAAAATCCGCGGGCTCAATGCCACGGCGGAGCTGGTGACCTCCAGTTATGCCGAAATCGACCTGTCGAAAATCCTCGGCATTGGCGCCTTCGAGTCCACGCAAAAACTCATGGAGATCGGCGCCGAGCACGATCACCACGCCGATGAACATCACCATGCCCATGACGAACCCGACCATGAGCACGACCCGAGCGTGACGTCGGTCGGCATCGCCGTGGATGGCGCGGTGAACCTGGGCGACTTCCATCGCTGGATTACAAAGTTGCGCACCGAACAGGCCGACAACCTGTACCGCATGAAGGGTGTACTGGCGGTGGCCGATCAGGACCAACGCTACGTGCTCCAGGGAGTGCACAGCCTCGTCGAGTTCCGCGCATCAACCCTGTGGGGCAGCGAACCCCGCTCAAGCAAGATTGTGTTCATCGGCCGCGACCTGGACCGCGCAGCCCTGAACCAGGGCTTCGCCGCCTGCCTGGCAGGCTGAACAAGGCATCGGAGCCGGTGGATGGCGGTTCCGGGCACATGAATGATTGATGCCCATTTTTCAAGACGACACAAACCCTGTAGGAGCTGGCTTGCCAGCGAAAGCGGTGCGTCTGTTGGCATGGATGTCGACTGATACGCCGCCTTCGCTGGCAAGCCAGCTCCTACAAGGGATGCGGCGCACTGAAAGGGCATCAGAACGAATACCCCTCTGTACCGAATAACAACAGCTAGAGGTGATTCCCCATGTCGTCAGCCAATACCCCCGCAACATCCACCGTCCATCCCGTCGACCGGATTCTGCCGGTCCGGCAAATGCTCACCCTCGGCCTGCAACACATGGCCGTCTCGTACATCGGCGCCATCGCCGTGCCGTTGATTGTCGCCAGCGCCCTGAAAATGTCTCACGCCGACACGGTGGTGCTGATCAGCACCACGTTGTTCTGCTCAGGCATCGCCACCCTGCTGCAAACCGTCGGCTTCTGGAAATTCGGTGTGCGCCTGCCGATCCTCCAGGGCGTGGCATTCAGCAGCGTGGGGCCGGTGATCGCCATCGGCACCAATCCGGAGGTCGGTTTCGCCGGGGTCTGCGGGGCCGTAATAGGCGCAGGGATTTTCACCATGTTGATGGCGCCATTCGTGGGTCGATTACGCCGGTTTTTTCCGCCTGTGGTTACTGGCTGCATCGTCACCGTGATCGGCCTGCAGCTGTTTCCCATCGCCTATGAGTGGGTCGGCGGTGGTCGCCATGCCAGCGACTTCGGCGCACCGGCGTACCTGGCAGTCGCCGCCGTGGTGTTGCTGAGCATCCTGCTGGTCAACCGCTACGGCAGCCCGATGCTGCGCAACATGGCGGTGCTGGTGGGCATGCTGGTGGGCGCGGCGCTGGCTTATGGGCTGGGCATGGGCAGTTTTCACAGCGTGCAGGAGTCGCCGTGGCTCACCGTGCCCTACCCGTTCTACTTCGGCCTGCCGACCTTCAGCCTGATCCCCATTGCCACCATGGTGGTGGTGATGATCGTGCAGATGGTCGAGTCCATGGGGCTGTTCGTGGCCATCGGTGACATCGTCGAAAAACCGGTCGAAGACAAGCAGGTGATCAACGGCCTGCGCGCCAACGGCCTGGCGAGCACCATCGCCGGCATGTTCGCGGCGTTTCCGTTCATTGCCTTCATGGAAAACGTCGGGCTGGTGATCCTCACCGGCGTGCGCAGTCGTTGGGTCGTCGCCGTCAGCGGCTTGCTGATGTGCTCGGTGGCGCTGGTGCCAAAGGCCGGGGCGATCATCGCCTCGATGCCGACTGCGGCCCTCGGCGGTGCCGGGGTCGCCATGTTCGGCGTGGTCGCCGCGGCAGGGATCCAGACCCTGGCCAAGGTCGACTACGAGCGCAATCGCTACAACGTGCTGATCGTCGGCTTCACCCTCGCCGCCGCCCTGGTGCCGGTGCTGGCGCCGGCCCTGTTCAAGCAATTGCCCGAGTGGTCGCAGCCGTTCCTGCACAGCAGCGTTGTCATCGCCTGCCTGGTGTCGGTGCTGCTCAACGCCACCCTCAACGGCGTCAGCGTGCCTGATGCCGCCGCCAGCAAATCCGCCACCCACAGCCTCTGACCGGAGCCGACCATGACTCAACTGCAAAACATCCTGATCAAGAACCCGGCGGCGGTGATGACCGGCCTGCGTGGCCCACGGGCCAGGGCCGGCGCCGTGGACATCCGCATCGTCAACGGGCGTATCGCCGAAATGGCCGCAGGCCTCGAAGTGCAACCCGGTGAACGAGTAATCGATGCACGCCATTCGGTGGTGTATCCGGGCTGGATCAACACCCACCATCACCTGTTCCAGAACCTGCTCAAGGCCGTACCCGAAGGCCTGAACCAAGACCTGCAAGGCTGGCTGGCCAGCGTGCCCTACCCGCGCCTCAACCGCTTCACCCCACAACTGGCACGGATCGCCGCGCAGCTGGGCATGGCTGAATTGCTGCTGTCGGGCGTGACCACCTGCGCCGATCACCATTACCTCTACCATGCCAACGGCACCACCGAGACCGGTGACCTGCTGTTCGACATGGCCGAAGCATTCGGCCTGCGTTTCGTCCTTTGCCGGGGCGGCGCGCTGGAGTCGGCCAGCGCGCATCCGGGGTTCTCGAAAACCGCGCTGCAACCGGAAACCCTCGACCAGATGGTCGGTGACATCGAACGGCTCAAGTCGCGCTATCACCAGGACACCCCGAACGCCCTGCGCCGGGTGGTGGTCGCGCCGACCACGCCGACTTTTTCGCTGCCACCGACGCTGCTGCGGGAACTGGCCCACACCGCCCGTGGCCTCGGCTTGCGCCTGCACACGCACCTGTCGGAAACGCAGAACTATGTGAATTTCTGCCGCGAGAAATACAACTGCCTGCCGGTGGAATTCGTCGCCGAACACGAATGGCTCGGCCCGGATGTGTGGTTCGCCCACGCGGTGCACCTGCAACCCGGTGAAATCCGCATGCTCGCACAAACCGGCACCGGCATTTCCCACTGCCCGGTGAGCAATGCGCGCCTGGGCAGCGGCGTGGCGCCAGTGCCGCAGATGTTCGAGGCCGGGGTGCCAATTTCCCTTGGCGTGGATGGCGTGGCGTCCAACGAGTCCGGGAGCATGGTCGGCGAAGCCAACACTGCGTGGCTGATTCACCGGGCGGAGCAAGGCGCCTCGGCGACCACCGCCGAAGATGTCATCCACTGGGGCACGGCCGGCGGCGCGCAGGTGCTGGGGCTGGGGGCGGTCGGCACGCTTGAGATCGGCCAGGCGGCGGACCTGGTGATCTACGGTCTCGACCATCCGCGCTTCTTCGGTTTCCACGACATCGCCGTGGCGCCGGTGGTGGCCGGTGAGCCCATTGCGGTGAAATACAGCCTGGTCGGCGGCCGGGTGGTGGTCGATGACGGCGTGATCCCGGGGCTGGATGTGCAGCGGATGCGGGCCGAGGCGTGGGAGGGAGTGCGGCAGTTGATGAAGGTAGACAACTGACCTACCACCCCAAATCCCCTGTAGGAGCTGGCTTGCCAGCGAAAGCGGTGTATCAGTTAGCAGAGATGTTGCCTGACACACCGCTATCGCTGGCAAGCCAGCCCCTACAGGGTATCTCCGTCATTTTCGGGAGCGATGCCATGTCCGGCCTCAACGAACTCTTGCAAGCCATCGACACCGCCGCCCAGGCCGGCGAAGAAACCATCCTCGCCACCGTGGTCAAGGTCGAAGGCTCTGCCTACCGCCGTCCGGGTGCGCGGATGCTCATTCCCTTGCACGGTCGCACCGTCGGTACCGTCAGCGGTGGTTGCCTGGAGCAGGACCTGGCAAAAAAAGCCTGGTGGCTGACCGACTCCGGCGAACCGCTGGTGCGCCGCTACAGCACCGGCGCCACCGAGGACGAAGACGATGAGCAAAGCGCCCTGACCTTTGGCCTGGGTTGCAACGGCACGGTATTCGTCATGCTCGAGCGCCTGCGCGCAAAATCCCCTGCACCGGCCATCGAACTGCTGCGCCGTGTGCGCGACCGTCAGCAACCGGCCGCCATGGCCACGGTGATAGGCACCTCTCGTTATGCCAGTGTCCGGGTCGGTGACCGCTTGCTGTCCGACACCGTGGGAAGCCTGTGCAACCTGCAATTGACCCATGGGATTCGTCGTGACCTACACAAGACACTGACGCAGAAAAAGTCCTCGACACGGCTCTACAGCGACGCCCGTGGTGAGGTCGAGGTGTTTTTCGAGTACATCGCCCCGCCGCCGCGCCTGGTGATTTTCGGCGCCGGTCACGACGCACAGCCGCTGGTGCGCATGGCCAAACTATTGGACTGGCACGTTAGCGTCGTCGACAGCCGCAGCCACTTCGCCCGCGCCGAACGTTTCCCGCAAGCCGACGCCGTGGTCTTCGCCAGCCTCGACAACCCGTTGGACCTGTCCCCGCTGATCGATGGCGCCTTTGTGGCGGTGATGACCCACAGCTACCGCCAGGACCGGCACTGGCTTGGGCTGGCCCTGCAAGCCTCGCCCGCCTACCTCGGCCAACTCGGCCCCAGGGAG
This sequence comes from Pseudomonas sp. YuFO20, assembly GCF_035064975.1. Taxonomy (NCBI): domain Bacteria; kingdom Pseudomonadati; phylum Pseudomonadota; class Gammaproteobacteria; order Pseudomonadales; family Pseudomonadaceae; genus Pseudomonas; species Pseudomonas sp. YuFO20. The sequence goes on along the minus strand of NZ_JAXDEO010000019.1, from coordinate 67,427 downwards.
CGCACCGAACGCCTGCTGGCCGAAATCGACCTGGGCACCTCAGCGCTGCACTACCCGATGGGTCTCGACCTGGGTGGCGATGCGCCGCAGAGCGTGGCGCTGGCGATACTCGCCGAGATGACGGCGGTGATGAACCAGCGCCAGGGCGGGATGCTCAGGCATCGGAGCAAACCGATTCATCAGGTGGATCTGGTGGTCAGTGAAAAGCTTGAGCAGGCGGCAAGCGTTTGATGATCAGGAAATCGCAGCCTGCAGCTGCTGCTGCAGGCTCGATCCTTTGCGTTTCAAGCAGCCTTCGCCCCCTCGGCCACCGCCGCCGAAGCCGCCAGCATCGCCCGCAACAACACCGCACACCCCGCCGCCAGGTCATCCGGGGCGGCATTTTCGATTTCGTTGTGGCTGATGCCGCCTTCGCACGGCACGAAGATCATCCCGGCCGGTCCCAGCTCGGCCAGGAAGATCGCGTCGTGCCCTGCGCCGCTGACGATATCCATGTGCGAAAGGCCCAGCCCTTGCGCCGCGCCGCGCACCGCCTCAACGCAGCCCTTGTCGAAATACAGCGGCGGGAAGTCGGCGGTGGGGGTCAGTTCATAGGTCAGGCCGTGTTCTTCGCAGGTGGTTGCTATGACCTCGCGCACTTCGGCGATCATCGAGTCCAGTCGCGCCGGTTCGAGGTGGCGGAAGTCCAGGGTCATGCGCACTTCGCCGGGGATGACGTTGCGCGAGCCGGGATAGGCTTGCAGGCAACCGACGGTGCCACAGGCGTGAGGCTGATGACCGAGGGCGGCGCGGTTGACGGCGCCGACGATCACCGCGGCGCCGACCAGGGCGTCCTTGCGCAGGTGCATGGGCGTCGGGCCGGCGTGGGCTTCGACGCCACGCAGTTTCAGGTCGAACCATTTCTGGCCGAGGGCGCCCATGACGACGCCGATGGTCTTGCGTTCATCCTCGAGAATCGGCCCTTGCTCGATATGCGCTTCGAAATAGGCCCCCACGGCGTGGCCACTGACTTGGCGGGTACCCGCGTAGCCAATGGCGTTGAGCGCTTCGCCCACCGTCACGCCCTCGGCATCGACCTTGGCCAGGGTTTCTTCCAGGGTGAATTTTTCCGCGAACACACCGGAGCCCATCATGCACGGGGCAAAACGCGAGCCCTCTTCGTTGGTCCAGACCACCACTTCCAGCGGCGCTTCGGTCTCGATGCCCAGGTCATTGAGGGTACGCAGCACTTCGACGCCGGCCAGCACGCCGAAGCAGCCATCGAACTTGCCGCCGGTGGGCTGGGTGTCGATGTGGCTGCCGGTCATCACCGGTGGCAGGTCCGGATTGCGTCCGGGACGGCGGGCGAAGATATTGCCGACGGCGTCGATGCTGACGGAGCAGCCGGCCTCCTCACACCACTTGACGAAAGTGTCCCGGGCCTGGCGATCGAGGTCGGTCAGGGCCAGGCGACACACACCGCCCTTGACCGTGGCGCCGAGCTTGGCCAGTTCCATGAGCGACTGCCACAGACGGTCGCGGTTGATGTGCTGATGGGTGGACTGCAGAACGTCTACGGCCGCGTTCATGGGGATCTCCTCAGGCTGTTCTTATGAGTTTTTCAGGCAATTCTGCGGTGTGTTTGAGGCCGCCTTCGCTGGCAAGCCAGCTCCTACAAGGGATCGCGATCACCTGTAGGAGCTGGCTTGCCAGCGAAGAGGCCCTCCCTTACACCGCAGATTTCACGACAGATGGACTGGGCCGCATCACGCACAACCCGTAATAAATCAACCCGCCAAGGGCCGAGCCGGTGAACCAGCCATAGCTGTAGAACCAGCTGAACACATCGCTGCCCAAAGACAGCAGCGTCAATACCACCGGCCCGCCGAACGCGAGAAAACCGTTCCAGTTCCACGCCGGGTACACGTCGTCGCGGTAGAGGCCGGCCAGGTCCAGCTGCTGTTTCTTGATCAGGAAATAGTCCACCACCATGATCCCGGCAATCGGCCCCAGCAGGCTGGAATAGCCGAGCAACCAGTTGGAATACACCGTTTCCAGGCTGACATCCGAAACGATCAGGCCAAGCTTTTTCAGCAGCTCATGGGCCATCAATGCCAACCCCACGAACCCCGTGAGCATCACCGCTTTGGTCCGGTTGATCGCCTTGGGGGCGATGTTCTGGAAGTCGTTGGTGGGTGAAACGATGTTGGCCGCGGTGTTGGTCGACAGCGTCGCGATGATGATCAGCGCCATGGCCAGCGCCACCCAGACCGGGCTCTGGATATGGCCGATCAGCGTCACCGGGTCGGACACCGTCACACCCACCAGCTTCACCGAGGCAGCGGTCATCACCACGCCCAGGGAGGCAAACAGGAACATGGTCAGTGGCAGGCCGATGATCTGCCCGACGATCTGGTCTTTCTGGCTTTTCGCGTAGCGGCTGAAGTCGGGGATGTTCAGCGACAGCGTGGCCCAGAACCCGACCATCGCGGTCAGCCCGGCCGCGAAATAGCTGGCCACACCCGCGCCTTCTGGACGCTTGGGCGCGATTGCCAGCAGCTCGGTCATCGACACATTGGGCATGGCCCACACCAGCAACCCGACCCCCACTAGCACCAACAGCGGTGCCGAGAGGGTTTCCAGCCATTTGATCGACTCGGCGCCGCGAATCACCACCCACAGGTTCAGTGCCCAGAACACCATGAAGCCGATGACTTCGCCTGTGCCGCCCAGGGACTTCCAGCCCTCGAACACCGAGCCCAGGAACAGGTGGATCGCCAGGCCACCGAACATCGTCTGGATGCCGAACCAGCCACAGGCCACCAGGGCGCGGATCAGGCATGGGATGTTAGACCCCAAGATACCGAAGGACGAGCGCAGCAACACCGGAAACGGAATGCCGTACTTGGTGCCGGGAAAGGCGTTGAGCGTCAGCGGGATCAACACAATGATGTTGGCAAACAGGATGGCCAGCAGCGCTTCACCGACGCTCAGGCCGAAATACGCCGTCAGCACCCCACCCAGGGTATAGGTCGGCACGCAAATCGCCATGCCGACCCATAACGCCGTGATGTGCCATTTGTTCCAGGTTCTTTCACGCACCTTGGTTGGTGCAATGTCGTGGTTGTAACGGGGACTGTCGAGGACATCGCTGCCGGCTTCCAGCTCGAACAAGCCGTCGCGCTCGGTCACTTGCGATCTGATCTGTTGCATGGCCGCTCCACTGTTCTTTGAGTTATTTTTTGCTCATCGAGGGCTGGCGGCATCAATAAACGTGCCGGGTGCCCCGCTTGCGCATCGGGCAGTTCCATAAACACTCTGCAACTCACTGATGTTTATCAGTTTTATTGGGTCACCTCGGTGACTTGACAGGCCACTCAAGCCGAATGCCCGCCAAGTTGTCCGAACAGTCAGGACTCAAACTGGTGCATCGATATTTTTTTCAAAGTCGCGCATCAACCATAGACCATCCTCAAACGACTGATTTCACATAAGAAATCTTGACCATATTTGGATCCTGTCAAGTGCGTCAAAATGGTGAGAGGCCGCACCATTTTGCTGTTTTATGCTTTTATTTGTTATTTATCAAACAGTTAAAACAGTAATAAGCTTATAAAAAATAATCTTGCTCATTCCTATAACTAAGACTAGCTTTTATTCCTGACAGCGTTGACAGGATTAAGCCGGTTGCCGCTCACGTCTATAAAACATCTAGAACCGGCATCAGCCGGTCATTGCCTGCGAGGAACTCGGAATGTCTCTGTTGATCCGTGGCGCTACCGTTGTTACCCATGATGAAAGTTATCGCGCCGATGTGTATTGCGCAGACGGCGTGATCAAGGCCATCGGCGAAGACCTCGACGTTCCCGCAGGTGCCGAGATACTCGACGGCAGCGGCCAATACCTGATGCCTGGCGGCATCGACCCGCACACCCACATGCAACTGCCCTTCATGGGCACCGTGGCCAGCGAAGACTTTTTCAGCGGCACGGCGGCGGGTCTTGCCGGCGGCACCACATCGATCATCGATTTCGTGATTCCCAATCCGCAGCAGTCATTGATGGAGGCCTTCCATCAGTGGCGCGGATGGGCCGAGAAGTCGGCGTCCGACTACGGCTTCCACGTCGCCATCACCTGGTGGAGCGAGCAGGTTCGCGAAGAAATGGAGGAGTTGGTGATTCATCACGGGGTCAACAGCTTCAAGCATTTCATGGCCTACAAGAACGCCATCATGGCGGCCGACGACACCCTGGTGGCGAGTTTCGAGCGCTGCCTGGAACTGGGCGCGGTGCCGACCGTGCATGCGGAAAACGGTGAGCTGGTGTATCACTTGCAACGCAAGCTCATGGCCCAGGGCATGACCGGGCCGGAAGCGCATCCACTGTCACGCCCTTCGCAGGTGGAAGGCGAAGCAGCGAGCCGGGCCATCCGCATTGCCGAAACCCTCGGCACGCCGTTGTATCTGGTCCACGTCTCGACCAAGGAAGCCCTCGACGAAATCACCTACGCCCGCGCCAAGGGCCAACCGGTCTACGGCGAAGTGCTGGCCGGCCACCTGCTGCTGGACGACAGCGTCTATCAGCACCCGGACTGGCAGACCGCCGCCGGTTACGTGATGAGCCCACCGTTCCGTCCACGCGGCCATCAAGAAGCCCTGTGGCACGGTTTGCAGGCGGGTAACCTGCACACAACCGCCACCGATCACTGCTGCTTCTGCGCCGAGCAGAAAGCCGCCGGCAAGGACGACTTCAGCAAGATCCCCAACGGCACTGCCGGCATCGAAGACCGCATGGCGGTGTTGTGGGAGGAAGGCGTGAACACCGGGCGTTTTTCGATGCAGCAATTCGTCGCGCTGACCTCCACCAACACCGCGAAGATCTTCAACCTCTATCCGCGCAAAGGCGCGATCCGCGTCGGCTCCGATGCCGACCTGGTGCTGTGGGACCCGCAAGGTTCGCGCACGATTTCCGCCAAGACCCATCACCAGCAGGTCGACTTCAATATCTTCGAAGGCAAGACCGTGCGCGGTGTACCCAGCCACACCATCAGCCAGGGGCGCGTGGTCTGGGCCGACGGCGACCTGCGCGCCGAGCGCGGTGCCGGGCGGTACATCGAACGGCCGGCTTATCCGGCGGTGTTCGATTTGCTGAGCAAGCGGGCGGAGTTGAATCAGCCCGTTGCGGTGAAACGCTGAGAGCGGCCTGCGGCCTTTCGCGAGCAAGCTCGCTCCTACAGTTTGAAATGCATTCCCCTGTAGGAGCTGGCTTGCCAGCGAAGAGGCCGGCCCAGTCAACACAAAAACAATGCCCGACAGAGGCAGCACCTCAATTACCGTGAGGCCAACACCGTGATCAAGACCCTGACCCACCTCCCGCATCCCCATGAGAACGCGGCCGCCCTCGCCGGCCATTTCACCGACCTGGCGCCGCCACTCAACGATCGCCAGGCGCATCTGGAAGCCTCGCGTTGCCTGTATTGCTACGACGCGCCCTGCGTGAATGCCTGCCCGAGCGAAATCGATATTCCCTCGTTCATCCGCAACATTCACCAGGACAACGTCCAGGGGGCGGCGCAGAAAATCCTTTCCGCCAACATCCTCGGTGGCAGTTGCGCCCGGGTCTGCCCGACCGAGATTCTTTGCCAGCAGGCCTGTGTGCGCAACAACGCCCATGAATGCGCGCCGGTGCTGATCGGCCTGCTGCAACGTTACGCCGTGGACAACGCGCACTTCAGCGAACACCCGTTCGCCCGCAGTGCCGCCAGCGGCAAGCGCATTGCCGTGGTCGGTGCCGGCCCCGCCGGGTTGTCCTGTGCTCACCGCAGTGCGATGCACGGCCATGACGTGGTGATTTTCGAGGCCCGGGAAAAGGCCGGCGGCCTGAATGAATACGGGATCGCCAAATACAAACTGGTGGACGATTACGCACAGAAGGAACTGGATTTCCTCCTGGAAATCGGCGGCATCGAAATCCGCCACGGGTACAAACTCGGGGATAACCTCAGCCTCAGCGACCTGCATCAACAATTCGACGCCGTGTTCCTCGGTATTGGCCTGGCGGCCAGCAAACAGCTGGGCCTTCCGCATGAAGACGCGCCCGGCCTGGTGGCGGCCACCGACTATATCCGCGAACTGCGCCAGGCCGATGACTTGAGCCAGCTGCCGCTGGCCGACCACTGCATCGTGCTCGGTGCCGGCAACACGGCTATCGACATGGCGGTGCAGATGGCCCGGCTCGGCGCCCGCGACGTCAACCTGGTCTACCGCCGTGGCGCCGAGGACATGGGCGCGACTCACCATGAACAGGACATCGCCAAGGCCAATCAGGTACGCCTGCTGACCTGGGCCCAACCGGAAGAAATCCTGCTCGACGACCAGGGCCAGGTGCGCGGCATGCGCTTCGCTCGCACACACTTGGTTGAAGGTCGCCTGCAAACCACCGGCGAAACCTTTGAACAGGCCGCGGATGCCATCTTCAAAGCCATCGGCCAAAGCTTCGATGCCAGCGCCCTCGCCGATCCTTTAGCCCGAGAACTCAAGCGTCAGGGCGATCGCATAGAGGTGGACGAACACCTGCGCACCAGCATCCCCGGGGTGTATGCCGGCGGCGACTGCACCAGCCTCGACCAGGACCTCACCGTGCAGGCAGTACAGCACGGCAAACGCGCCGCCGAGGCGATCAACGCGCAACTGATGCTCAACGTGGAGGCTGCATAAATGGCCGATCTGTCGATTGTCTTCGCCGGCATCAAGTCCCCCAACCCGTTCTGGCTGGCCTCCGCGCCGCCGACCGACAAGGCCTACAACGTGGTCCGCGCCTTCGAGGCCGGCTGGGGCGGCGTGGTCTGGAAAACCCTCGGGGAAGACCCGGCGGCGGTCAACGTGTCATCGCGCTATTCGGCGCACTTCGGGGCTAACAGAGAAGTCCTCGGTTTCAACAACATCGAACTGATCACCGATCGCTCGCTGGAGATCAACCTGCGGGAAATCACCCAGGTCAAGAAGGACTGGCCGGACCGCGCGCTGATCGTGTCGCTGATGGTGCCCTGCGTCGAAGAGTCCTGGAAACACATACTGCCCCTGGTGGAAGCCACCGGTGCCGACGGCATCGAACTCAACTTCGGTTGCCCCCACGGCATGCCGGAGCGCGGCATGGGCGCGGCGGTCGGCCAGGTGCCGGAATACGTCGAGCAGGTCACCCGCTGGTGCAAGACGTATTGCTCACTGCCGGTGATCGTCAAGCTGACGCCGAACATCACCGACATCCGTGTGGCGGCCCGCGCGGCGCACCGTGGCGGCGCGGATGCGGTGTCGTTGATCAACACGATCAACTCGATCACCAGCGTCAACCTGGAGCGCATGGTCGCCAACCCCATCGTCGGCAGCCAGAGCACCCATGGCGGCTATTGCGGCTCGGCGGTCAAGCCGATCGCCTTGAACATGGTCGCCGAAATCGCCCGCGACCCGCAGACCCTGGGCCTGCCAATCAGCGGCATTGGCGGCATCGGCAACTGGCGCGACGCCGCCGAGTTCATGGCCCTGGGCAGCGGTTCGGTGCAGGTGTGCACGGCGGCGATGCTGCACGGCTTTCGCATTGTCGAGGAGATGAAGGACGGCCTGTCACGCTGGATGGACAGTCAGGGCTACGCCAGCATCGCCGAGTTTTCCGGGCGTGCAGTGGGCAATACCACCGACTGGAAGTACCTGGATATCAACTATCAGGTGATCGCGAAGATCGACCAGGAGGCGTGCATTGGTTGTGGGCGCTGTCATATCGCTTGTGAGGACACTTCGCACCAGGCGGTGGCCAGCCTGAAAAAAGCCGATGGTACGCACGCGTATGAAGTGATCGATGAGGAATGCGTGGGTTGCAACCTGTGCCAGATCACCTGCCCGGTCGAGAACTGCATCGAGATGGTGCCGGTGGACACTGGTAAGCCGTTTCTGGACTGGAATCATGACCCGAGAAATCCCTATCACGTCAGTCCTTGAAATCTGCGGTGTTTGAACCAACGCCATCGCGAGCTAGCTCGCTCCCACAGTGGATTTGTGTCGTACATCAATCCTGAGTACACCAATGATCCCTGTGGGAGCGAGCTTGCTCGCGATAAAGCCGGTACAGTCACCAAGAGATACGCTGAATCAACTAAACAAAACCAATACAAGTATCAGGCGTTGATCCCTTACGTACAGAGCCGATGAATTGCGGGTCACGGCTCCAACCCAATCCCCCGCAAAATCACACTGGTCACCGTCTGCACCGCCCGTTCAAATTGCATGTCCGACAGCGGCTGGTGATCATTGAGAATATTCACCTGATGATCAAAGTCGGCGTAGTGCTGGGTCGAGGCCCAGATCATGTACAGCAGGCTTGAAGGCTCCACTGGCAGGATGCGGCCGTCGTCGACCCACTGGCGGATCTTCGCTTCCTTCATCTTGGCCCAGTCGTACAGGCTCGCGTCGAGCTTCTCGCCAAGGGTCGGTGCGCCGTGGATGATTTCGTTGGCCCAGACTTTCGAGCCGTAGGGGCGGCTGCGCGAGTGGTTCATCTTGGCGCGGATATAGCTGCTGAGCACCACGCGCGGGTCGTCGAACATCTCGAAGCACAGCGCATCCTGCTTCCACACTTCCAGCAGGTCGAACAGCACGGCGCTGTACAGTTCGGTCTTGGTGCTGAAGTAGTAATGCAGGTTGGAACGCGGCAGTTGCACTTCGGCGGCGATATCGGCCATGGCGGTGCTGCCAAAGCCTTTTTCGGCGAAGACCTTCTCGGCCCCCAGCAGAATTTTCTCGACGTTACTGCGACGGATCTCGATCTTGTGATTGCCCATGAGGGCTCCCTGACAACAACATTGAACAAGACTAGCACCGCTCTACGGCGCGGCAACAGAGGACAACCAAACTTCGTATAACCGCTCTGGCGCGGCTAGACTGACCACCACTTGAAACCTGCCGCCGAGGGACTCGACATGCGCTTGAAGAACACCCTGACCACCACCGCTCTGCTCGGCGCGCTATTGTGCGCCTCATCCGTATGGGCTCACGCCCACCTGCAAAGCCAGACACCTGCTGCCGACAGCACCGTGAAGCCTCCCGCGGAACTGAGCCTGGTGTTTTCCGAAGGCGTCGAGGCCGATTTCTGCAAGGTCACGATCAGCCGCGACGGCGACGAGATCCTGGTCAAAAGCCTGGTCACCCAGGGTCCTGATAAAAAGACCCTGATTGTCACGCCGGCGGTCCCCTTCACCGCTGGAGACTACAAGGTCGAGTGGCATGTGGTGTCGGTCGATACCCACAAAAGCGAAGGCGCCTACGCGTTCAAGGTCGGCCAGTAACACATGGCGGATGCGATGGTGCTGTGCCGCTTCGTGCATTTTTGCGTGGTGCTGATGTTGTTCGGGGCGTGGGTGTTCCGGCCGCTGCTGTTGGGTCGCCTCACAACGCTGGATCAGCCACTGTTGCGCCTCAGTCAGTGGCTGGCGGTCGTGGCGCTGGCCAGCGGTGTCGGCTGGTTACTGCTGGTCACCGCGAGCATGGCGGGCACCTGGGCGGCGGCGTTCGAACCGGCGATTTTGCTGCGGGTGCTTGGCCGTACTTTTTTCGGTGAGGTCTGGGGCTGGCACCTGCTGCTCAACGCTTTGCTGGTGATCCTGCTGCTGACGCCATGGCGCTCCAGCCTCCCCTTGCAACTGACCCTGAGCAGCCTGTTGCTGGCGACCCTGGCCCCGGTCGGCCACGGTGCCATGTTCGATGGCCTGGCAGGCCGGTTGCTGATCCTCAATCAACTGGTGCACCTGGCGAGCGTGGGCGCCTGGCTCGGTGGCTTGATGTTGCTGGTGATGATCCTGCGCCAGCCTGGTGGGCATTGCATCAAAGTGCTGTTACAGCGCTTCAGTGGCGTGGGCTACGCCTTGGTGGCCGGATTGCTGATCAGCGGATTGATCAACGTCCGGGTGCTCACCGGCGCGTTCTGGCCCACGCCTTTGCTGTCAGGATTTGCCTTGATTCTCTTGATCAAGGTGTCACTGGTCTGCGCGATGCTGGGGCTGGCGATGTTCAACCGGCTACGGATCAACGACTGCGAGCAACGCCTGGTGACGTTGCGCAACAGCGTGCTGCTGGAGTGGTTGCTGGGGCTTGGCGCGGTAGCTGCCGTCTCTTTGCTGGGCACCTTGGCACCGATGATTTCTGGCTGACAAACCCTGTCCCCTGTGGGAGCCAGCCTGCTGGCGATGGCGGAGTATCAGCCTGCATCAATGTTGAATGTGAGATGGCTATCGCCAGCAGGCTGGCTCCCACAAATTACAGTGTGCTGCTGGGAGTGGTTGCTGGGGCTTGGCGCGGTAGCTGCCGTCTCTTTGCTCGGCACCCTGGCACCGATGATTTCCGGCTGACAAACCCTGTCCCCTGTGGGAGCCAGCCTGCTGGCGATGGCGGAGTATTAGCCTGCATCAATGTTGAATGTGAGATGGCTATCGCCAGCAGGCTGGCTCACACAGGTTTTAACCATTGCCTTAAAGTCATCGTATAACTTCCGATTGACAACCCCTTAAAATCCCGCAAATATCTGCGCCAATGTTGTACGACGACGTATGACAAAAATAAAAACAAAAAGCAGCAAGGGAGCGTCACAGTGAGCAAGCTCGTCCGCGATTCGTCCGCCCGTACCCCACGCCCGTCCTTTACCCGTTTGCAGACGCTGAGCCTGATCGGTTGCAGCAGCCTGACCCTCGCCCTGCCCATCGCCTGCCAGGCCGAAGGCTTCACCGATGACGCCAAAGCCACGCTGAACCTGCGCAACGCCTACATCAATCGCAACTACACCAACCCGGCCTACCCCCAGGGCAAGGCTGAAGAGTGGACACAGAACTTCATCCTCGATGCCAAGTCCGGCTACACCCAGGGCCCGGTCGGCTTCGGTGTGGATGTGCTGGGCCTGTACTCGCAGAAGCTCGACGGCGGCAAAGGCACCGGGGGTACGCAGTTGCTGCCGATCCACGGTGACGGGCGCCCGGCCGACAACTTCGGGCGCCTGGGCGTGGCGCTCAAAGGCAAGATTTCGAAAACAGAACTGAAGGTCGGCGAATGGATGCCGGTGCTGCCGATCCTGCGTTCCGACGACGGTCGCTCGCTGCCGCAAACCTTCCGCGGCGGCCAGGTGACCTCCACCGAGATCAGCGGCCTGACGCTCTACGGAGGGCAGTTCCGCCAGAACAGCCCGCGCAACGATGCGAGCATGGAAGACATGTTCATGAACGGCAAATCGGCCGCCTTCACCTCGGACCGATTCAACTTCGGCGGCGGCGAATACGCCTTCAACGACAAACGCACCCAGGTCGGCGTCTGGTATGCCGAACTCAGCGACATCTATCAGCAGCAGTATTTCAACCTCAGCCACAGCCAGCCCATCGGCGACTGGACCCTGGGCGCCAACCTCGGCTACTTCATCGGCAAGGAAGACGGCAGCGCCCTGGCCGGCGACCTCGACAACAAGACCGCGTTTGCCCTGCTCTCGGCCAAGTACGGCGGCAACACCTTCTACGTCGGCCTGCAAAAACTCAGCGGTGACGACGTGTGGATGCGGGTCAACGGCACCAGTGGCGGGACCCTGGCCAACGACAGCTACAACTCCAGCTATGACAACGCCAAAGAGAAGTCCTGGCAGGTGCGTCACGACTACAACTTCGTCGCCCTCGGCATTCCCGGCCTGACCCTGATGAACCGCTACATCAGCGGCGACAACGTGCACACCGGCACCATCACCGACGGCAAGGAATGGGGCCGTGAATCGGAACTGGCCTACACCGTGCAGAGCGGTGCGCTGAAAAACCTCAACGTCAAATGGCGCAACGCGAGTATCCGCAAGGATTTCAGCACCAACGAATTTGATGAGAACCGGATTTTCATCAGCTATCCGATTTCGTTGTTGTAATTCCCGAAGATCGACCTCGTACCTGTAGGAGCCGGCTTGCCGGCGAAGGCGATCTCGCGGACGCCTTCGCTGGCAAGCCAGCTCCTACAGGTGCGAGTGCGATCACGGATCAATCACAGGGATCGAGATTTTCTCGGAGGATTGATCGCGACAACCCTCTGTCAAATTCCACCAATGTCGCGTTGACAAAAACCGGAAATCCTAACGATACTTCAGCAAGGTCGTACGACAACCTACAACGACCCAATAACAACAACTGCTTGTCCAGGAATTCCCATGACAACCACTGCAACCGCCCAAACGCCCTTCAATCGCCTGCTGCTGACCGGTGCCGCCGGTGGCCTGGGCAAAGTCCTGCGCGAGAGCCTGCGCCCGTACGCCAATGTCATTCGCCTGTCGGACATCGCCGACATCGCCCCTGCCATTGATGATCGCGAAGAAGTCGTGCCCTGCGACCTCGCCGACAAAAACGCCGTGGATCAACTGGTCGAAGGCGTGGACGCGATCCTGCATTTTGGCGGCGTGTCGGTTGAGCGCTCGTTCGAAGAAATCCTTGGGGCCAATATCTGCGGCGTGTTCCACATCTACGAAGCGGCCCGCCGCCACGGCGTCAAGCGCGTGATCTTCGCCAGTTCCAACCATGTGATCGGCTTCTACAAGCAGGACGAAGTCATCGACGCCCACTCCCCTCGCCGCCCCGACAGCTACTACGGTTTGTCCAAGTCCTACGGCGAAGACATGGCCACCTTCTACTTCGATCGCTACGGCATCGAGACGGTCAGCGTGCGTATCGGCTCTTCGTTCCCCGAACCGCAGAACCGCCGGATGATGAGCACCTGGCTGAGCTTCGGCGACCTTACCCAGCTGCTGGAACGTGCGCTCTACACCCCGAACGTCGGCCACACCGTGGTCTATGGCGCGTCCGACAACAAGGACGTCTGGTGGGACAACCGTTACGCCAGCGCGCTGGGTTACAAGCCCAAGGACACCTCCGAAGTGTTCCGTGAAAAAGTCGAAGCCCAGCCGCTGCCGGCCGCTGATGACCCGGCGCGGATCTACCAGGGCGGTGCCTTTTGCGCAGCCGGCCCGTTCGGCGACTGATCGTCCTGATCCCCCCAACCAATGGAATGAGTTGCCATGAAAGCCGAATTGATTGTCGATGCGCGCAACACGGTAGGTGAAAGCCCGGTGTGGGTGCCTGAGGAAAACGCCCTGTACTGGGTCGATATTCCCGCCGGCGGCCTGCAGCGCTGGAGCGCGCTGACCGGTCATGTGCACGCCTGGAAAACTCCGCAAATGCTCGCCTGCATCGCCCGCCATCCCGACGGTGGCTGGGTCGCAGGCATGGAGAGCGGGTTCTTCCATCTGCATGCGCATGCCGACGGCAGCCTCGACAGCGAACCCCTCGCCCAGGTCGATCACGCCCGCCCGGACATGCGTCTCAACGATGGTCGCTGTGACCGTCAAGGCCGCTTCTGGGCCGGCAGCATGGTGCTGGACATGGGCGCCAATGCCGCCGTGGGCACGCTCTATCGCTACAGCGCCGGCGAGCAAGGACCGCTGCCGGCGCAATTGAACGGCCTTATCGTGCCCAACGGCCTGGCCTTCAGCCCGGACGGCCGGACCATGTACCTGTCCGACTCCCATCCGCTGGTGCAGCAGATCTGGGCCTTCGATTACGACATCGACAGCGGCACCCCTACCAACCGCCGCCTGTTCGTCGACATGAACCAACACGCCGGTCGCCCTGATGGCGCGGCGGTCGATGCCGAAGGTTGCTACTGGATCTGCGGCAACGATGCCGGGCTGATTCACCGCTTCACCCCCGACGGTCGACTGGACCGCTCCCTGGCCGTCCCGGTGAAAAAACCGAGCATGTGCGCCTTCGGTGGCACTCGCCTGGACACCTTGTTCGTGACCTCGATCCGCCCGGGAGACGACCAGGATGAACAGTCCCTGGCCGGGGGCGTGTTCGCCCTCGATCCCGGCGTCAAGGGTCTGCCGGAGCCGCACTTCAAGCAGTAAACGCAAACGTTTCACCGCTGTGCCTTGAATAAAAAAAACAACAAGACTGGAGACACCCCCATGGACTTCAAACGCACCTTGCTCGCCGCAGCACTCCCCCTCGCCTTCACCCTCAGCAGCGCCGCCCATGCGCTGGAAATCAAATTTGCCGACATTCACCCTGCGGGCTATCCCACCGTGGTCGCCGAAGAACAGCTGGGCAAGACGCTGGTGGCCGACAGCGACGGCAAGCTGACCTTCAAGATGTTCGCCGGCGGTGTACTCGGCTCGGAAAAGGAAGTGGTCGAACAGGCCCAGGTCGGCGCCATCCAGATGGCCCGGGTCAGCCTCGGCATCGTCGGCCCGGTGGTACCGGACGTTAACGTGTTCAACATGCCGTTCGTGTTCCGTGACCAGGCGCACATGCGCAAGGTCATCGATGGCGAAGTGGGCGACGAGATCCTCGCCAAAATCACCGATTCCGAATTCGGTCTGGTGGCCTTGGCCTGGATGGATGGCGGCACGCGCAACATCTACACCAAGAAACCGGTGCGCAACCTGGAAGATCTCAAGGGCATGAAGATCCGCGTGCAAGGCAACCCGATGTTCATCGAGACCATAAACGCCATGGGCGGCAACGGCATCGCCATGGACACCGGCGAAATCTTCAGCGCCCTGCAGACTGGCGTGATCGACGGCGCGGAGAACAACCCGCCGACCCTGCTCGAACACAATCACTACCAGAACGCCAAGTTCTACAGCCTGACCGGGCACCTGATCCTGCCTGAACCTATCGTGATGTCGAAAATCACCTGGGAAAAACTAACCCCCGAGCAACAGGCGTTGGTGAAGAAAACCGCCAAAGCCGCGCAGGCACAGGAACGTACCCTGTGGGACGCAAAATCGGCCAGCAGCGAAGAAAAACTCAAGGCAGCCGGCGTCGAGTTCATCACCGTCGACAAGAAACCTTTCTATGAGGCGACCGCCTCGATTCGCGAGAAATACGGCGCACCTTACGTCGACCTGATCAAGCGCATCGAAGCCGTTCAGTAACCCTCCCTGCACTCAAGAAAGGCCCGGCGCCACTGACGTGGGTATCTGTCAGTGCGCGCCCGGTTACGGTGGAACCCGATGAAGAATCTGCTGCTACGTTTCAATGACAAGCTCTACATGACCTGTATCTGGGTCGCCGGGCTCTCCGTGCTGGCCATTGCGCTGATCATTCCCTGGGGCGTGTTTGCCCGTTATGTGCTCGGCACCGGCTCCAGTTGGCCCGAGCCTACTGCAATCCTGCTGATGATGGTCTTCACCTTCATCGGCGCAGCGGCCAGCTATCGTTCCGGCTCGCACATGGCAGTGGCGATGCTCACTGATCGGATGTCGCCGCAACTGCGCCAGGCCATGAGCGTGTTTTCACAATTACTGATGGCGACCATCAGCCTGTTCATGGCGATCTGGGGCACCAAGCTTTGCTTGTCGACCTGGAACCAGTTCATGAGCGCCCTGCCGACCCTGCGAGTGGGCATCACCTACATGCCGATTCCCGTGGGCGGCGTGCTGACGCTGATTTTTGTTCTGGAAAAACTCTTGCTCGGCGATCAGAGCAACCGTCGGGTCGTGCGTTTCGACCTCGTTGAAGAAAACGAAGGGGCTGCCTGAATGGACGCTTTTATTCTGTTGGGCAGTTTTATCGCGTTGATCCTGATCGGCATGCCGGTCGCCTACGCACTGGGGCTCTCGGCGCTGATCGGCGCGTTCTGGATCGACATTCCGTTCCAGGCGCTGATGATCCAGGTCGCCGGTGGCGTGAACAAGTTTTCCCTGCTGGCGATTCCGTTCTTCGTGCTGGCCGGTGCGATCATGGCCGAGGGCGGAATGTCCAGGCGTCTGGTGGCGTTTGCCGGGGTGC
This sequence comes from Pseudomonas sp. YuFO20, assembly GCF_035064975.1. Taxonomy (NCBI): domain Bacteria; kingdom Pseudomonadati; phylum Pseudomonadota; class Gammaproteobacteria; order Pseudomonadales; family Pseudomonadaceae; genus Pseudomonas; species Pseudomonas sp. YuFO20. The sequence continues at coordinate 51,605 of NZ_JAXDEO010000019.1, read as the reverse complement.
TGGTCGGGTTCGTGCGCGGTGGCCTGTCGCTGGTCAATATCATGGCTTCGACTTTCTTCGGCGCGATCTCCGGCTCCTCGGTGGCCGACACCGCCTCGGTCGGTTCGGTGCTGATCCCGGAAATGGAGCGCCGCGGCTATCCCCGTGAGTTCGCCACCGCCGTGACCGTCAGCGGTTCGGTGCAGGCCCTGCTGACCCCGCCGAGCCACAACTCGGTGCTCTACTCGCTGGCCGCTGGCGGTACGGTGTCGATTGCCTCGTTGTTCATGGCCGGCGTGGTACCGGGCCTGTTGATGAGCGCGTGCCTGATGGTGCTGTGCCTGATCTTCGCCAAGAAGCGTGACTACCCCAAGGGTGAAGTCATCCCGATGCGCGAAGCGCTGAAGATCTGCGGCGAAGCGTTGTGGGGCCTGATGGCGATGGTCATCATCCTCGGCGGGATCCTGAGCGGGATCTTCACCGCGACCGAGTCCGCGGCCATTGCCGTGCTTTGGTCGTTCTTCGTGACCATGTTCATCTACCGCGACTATAAATGGAGCGAGCTGCCGAAACTGATGCATCGCACGGTGCGCACCATCTCGATCGTGATGATCCTGATCGGCTTCGCCGCCAGCTTCGGCTACATCATGACCCTGATGCAGATCCCGGCGAAGATCACCACGATGTTCCTGACCCTGTCGGACAACCGTTACGTGATCCTGATGTGCATCAACGTCATGCTGCTGTTGCTCGGCACCGTGATGGACATGGCGCCGCTGATCCTGATCCTCACGCCGATCCTGATGCCGGTGATTCTCGGCATTGGCGTGGACCCGGTGCAGTTCGGCATGATCATGCTGGTGAACCTGGGGATTGGTTTGATAACACCGCCGGTGGGCGCGGTGCTCTTTGTGGGGTCGGCCGTGGGTAAAGTCAGCATCGAATCTACCGTCAAGGCCCTGCTGCCGTTCTACGGCGTGCTGTTCCTGGTGCTGATGGCCGTGACCTACATTCCTGCGCTGTCGCTGTGGTTGCCGCATCTGGTGTTGTAACCCGGCTGATCTTGCAACGCTTTGACTGTAGGAGCCGGTTTGCCGGCGAAGGCGTACTCAAGGACGCCTTCGCCGGCAAGCCGGCTCCTACATAGGGTAATCCGTGCATCTCTTCCCTTGCTGGTGAACATGAAACCCACACTGCTCGAACTCGAAGACTCCTTCACCCGCCTCACCCTCGCCCCCGAACTCGGCGGCAGCATCGTCAACTGGACTGTGCGCAGCACTGGCCAGCCCTTGTTGCGCCACGCCGATGAGCAGGCCTTGAACACCGGTCTTCCCGGCAAACTGGGCTGCTTCCCGTTGGTGCCGTGGTCCAACCGCATCGCCGAAGGCGGCTTCGATTGCCCGCACGGCTGGCTGGCCCTGACGCCCAACAGCCCCGATCCGTTACCGATTCACGGCAGCGCCTGGCAGCAACGCTGGCAGGTGGTTTCCACAACCGCTGACGAAGTGGTGCTGCAACTCGATAGCACCGAGCCCTTTGCCTATTGCGCCCGTCAACGATTCCATCTGAGCGAAGGCAAGCTGAGCATCGAATTGAGCGTCACCCATCTGGCCGAACAGGCAGCCTGGCATGGCCTCGGGCTGCACCCATACCTGCCGCGCAACGCCAACACTCTATTGCAGGCTACCGCCCGACAGGTCTGGTTGTGCGATGAGAGAAAACTGCCGACGCAACTGAGTGCGTTACCTGCCGAATGGGATTTCCAGCAGCCCAGGGCGCTGCCCCCCGCACTGGTCGACAACGGATTCTGCCAATGGGATGGCCACTGCCTGATCCAACAACCCGACCTCGGTTACGAGCTGGACTGTCAGGCCAGTGGTAGCGATTACTATTTGCTCTATTGCCCGCCAGGCCTGGCGTTTTTCTGCATCGAACCGGTCAGCCACCCGGTCAACGCCCATCACTTGCCCGGTCGCCCGGGGTTGCGATTGCTGGAGCAGGGGCAATCCACTGAACTGGCCTTCACGCTGCAGTACCGCCCCTTGTAGGAGCCCGGCTTGCCGGCGAAGGCGTCCTGAAGTGCGCCTTCGCCGGCAAGCCGGCTCCTACAATATTTCAGAGGCCCGCCCGGAACAGCATGTAGGCTGAAACCACCAGGCAGATGCTCGCAAACCCCACCTGCAACGCCCGCGCCGGCACGCGCGCGCAAAGCCTGCGGCCGACGATCATGCCGACGATGCTGGAAACGATGAAGGCCAGGCCCAGGCCGTCGATGCGCACCCCGGCATGCAATGCGCCGATCACGCCGATGGCCGAAATCAGGCTGATGACCATCAGGGACGTGGCGATGATGCCGCGCATCTGCACGTCGGTCAGCTGCTTGAACGCCGGCACGATCAGAAATCCGCCGCCCACGCCCAGCAATCCCGAGACCACACCGGTCACCGCACCCAGGGCTGCAAGGGTTGCGGTGCATTTGGCGGTCCAGGAGAAGCGCCCGGTCTGCTGGTCGAGCATGCAGTTCTTCTGGCCCCAGTTGGCATGGCCGTGGTCGCTCGGGCCTTCATCCTTGCGCTCGCGGCGCAACATCCGCGCGGCCACCATCACCATCAGCAGGCTGAACAGGATCATCAGGATTTTTTCCGGCAGCTGATGGGCGAAATAGATACCCAGCGGCGAAAAAATCGCCCCCAGCAGGGCAATCAACAGCGCCGCGCGATAGCGCACCAGGCCATGGCGCAAGCCATCGATGGCACCGACCGCTGCCGCGCTGCCCACCGCAAACAACGCGACTGGCGCGGCCGCGGTCATGCTCCAACCCAGCCCCAGCACCAGCGCCGGCACCGCCAGAATGCCGCCCCCTGCCCCGGTCAAACCGAGCACCAGGCCCATGACCACCCCAAAAAAACTCGCCAGCAACATATAACGCTCGTAATCCATGACAGAGGCCGGGAACGCCCGGTATCGATAGAATGACAGGATAGAGTCCGCCCGGATTTTTCGTTAGCAGAATTGTCGCAGGGCTGGTCAGCGCAGGGAAAATGAAACTACCCTCATGACTTACCTCTAAAGAAACAATCCACATGCCTGCCCTGATTGAAGCCTTTTTCGACGATGCCTCGTCCACCTACAGCTACGTGATCTACGAAGATAACGGCGGGCAGTGTGCGATCGTCGACCCGGTGCTCGACTACACCCCGGCAGCCGGACGCACCGGCACCCAACAGGCCGACCGGATCATCGCTTTCGTGCGCGAGCACCGCCTGCAGGTGCAATGGCTGCTGGAAACCCACGCCCACGCCGATCACCTGTCCGCCGCGCCCTACCTGCGGCGGGAACTGGGGGGCAAGATCGCCATAGGCCAGTCGATCTGCAAGGTACAGGGCGTGTTCAAGACCCTGTTCAACCTTGAGCCGGAGTTTTGCATCGACGGTTCACAGTTCGATCACCTGTTCGCCCCGGACGAGTCATTTTGCATCGGCAACCTCAAGGCCACCGCCCTGCATGTGCCGGGCCATACCCCGGCGGACATGGCCTACCTGATCGGCAACGACCTGATCCTGGTCGGCGATACCCTGTTCATGCCGGACGTCGGCACCGCCCGCTGTGACTTTCCCGGCGGCGACGCCCACCAGATGTTCGCCTCGATCCACAAGCTGCTGGCCTTCCCCGCCAGCGTGCGCCTCTACGTCTGCCACGACTACCCGCCCGAGGGCCGTGAACCGCACTGCATGACCACCGTGGGCGAGCAACGCAAAAACAATATCCACGTGCGCGACGGCATCGACGAAGCCGCCTTCGTCGACATGCGCACCCGCCGCGATGCGGGGTTGGGCATGCCGACGCTGCTGCTGCCGGCGATCCAGGTGAATGTGCGGGCGGGGAATCTGCCGCCGGCGGAAGACAATGGGGTGACTTACCTGAAGATTCCCCTGAATAAATTCTGACCTGTGGGAGCGAGCTTGCTCGCGAAAAACCTGAGAACACCGCGGGGGGTCAGGCTCCCCACGTCATCGTTGACCTCCATCGCGAGCAATCGAGCGTCGACCGGTTGCTCCTACAGGAGCTTCAATTATTCAAGGTCAAGCCATTGGCCGGCAACGGCAGCGCCGTTTTGTACCGCACCTGCTTGAGCGCAAAGCTCGACCGGATGTTCGCCACCCCCGGCACCTTGGTCAGGAAGTCCATCATGAAGCGCTCCAGCGACTGAATGGTCGGCACCAGCACCCGGATCAAGTAATCCGGATCGCCAGCCATCAGGTAACACTCCATCACTTCCGGGCGATCGGAGATGGCCTCTTCGAAATGCTGCAACGCCTCCTCCACCTGTTTTTCCAGGCTGACATGGATGAACACATTGACGTGCAGCCCTAGCAAGTCGGCATCCAGCAGGGTCACCTGCTCACGAATCAGCCCCAGTTCCTCCATCGCCTTGACCCGGTTGAAACACGGCGTCGGCGACAGGTTGACCGAGCGTGCCAGGTCGGCGTTGGTGATGCGTGCGTTCTCCTGAAGGCTGTTGAGAATGCCGATATCGGTACGGTCCAGTTTGCGCATGAGACAAAAACACCTGTTTTTTATGTTTATGCAGATTTTTTATCTGCAAATGATCTTGAGCGCAATGAAACAGAGAGAAATATTCTTCTTGGCCGGGCCTATGATTGTTGTAGGACAAGATTTCTTCCACAGAACGAAATCTGTCAGCTCACTACAAGAAATTCACAAGATCGAGCGTAGAAGCCATGACCCAAGCGTACGAACCGCTTCGCCTGCACGTTCCCGAACCCTCGGGCCGTCCCGGCTGTAAAACCGACTTCTCCTACCTGCACCTGACCGACGCCGGCACGGTGCGCAAACCCCCTGTTGACGTTGAACCGGCTGACACGGCTGACCTGGCCCGTGGCCTGATTCGCGTGCTCGACGACCAGGGCAACGCCCTGGGTCCCTGGGCCGAAGGCGTGCAGGTGGAGATCCTGCGCAAGGGCATGCGCGCCATGCTCAAGACGCGGATCTACGACAACCGCATGGTGGTCGCCCAGCGTCAGAAGAAAATGTCGTTCTACATGCAGAGCCTCGGCGAAGAAGCCATCGGCAGCGCCCAGGCCCTGGCCCTGAACATCGACGACATGTGCTTCCCGACCTACCGCCAGCAAAGCATCCTCATGGCCCGCGACGTGCCGCTGGTGGACCTGATCTGCCAACTGCTGTCCAACGAGCGCGATCCGCTCAAAGGCCGTCAGTTGCCGATCATGTACTCGGTGAAAGAGGCCGGTTTCTTTACCATTTCCGGCAACCTCGCCACCCAGTTCGTCCAGGCTGTGGGCTGGGGCATGGCCTCGGCGATCAAGGGCGACACCAAGATCGCCTCGGCCTGGATCGGCGACGGCGCCACCGCCGAGTCGGACTTCCATACCGCCCTGACCTTCGCCCACGTGTACCGCGCGCCGGTGATCCTCAACGTGGTCAACAACCAGTGGGCGATCTCCACCTTCCAGGCCATCGCCGGTGGTGAAGCCACCACGTTCGCTGGTCGTGGCGTCGGTTGCGGCATCGCCTCGCTGCGAGTCGATGGCAACGATTTCTACGCGGTCTACGCCGCTTCCGCCTGGGCCGCCGAACGTGCGCGCCGCAACCTCGGCCCGACCATGATCGAGTGGGTCACCTACCGCGCCGGCCCGCACTCCACCTCGGACGATCCTTCGAAATACCGTCCTGCCGACGACTGGAGCCACTTCCCGTTGGGCGACCCGATCGCGCGCCTCAAGCAGCACCTGATCAAGGTCGGCCAGTGGTCCGAAGAGGAACACGCCGCCGTCAGCGCCGAACTGGAAGCCGAAGTGATCGCCGCACAGAAAGAAGCCGAGAAATTCGGCACCCTCGCCGGCGGCCAGATTCCAAGCGCCGCGACCATGTTCGAGGACGTCTATAAAGAGATGCCGGAGCACTTGAAGCGCCAGCGTCAGGAGTTGGGGATCTGACATGAACGATCACAACAACAATATCGAGCTGGAAACCGCCATGACCACAACCACCATGACCATGATCCAGGCCCTGCGCTCGGCCATGGATGTGATGCTTGAACGTGACGACAACGTCGTGGTCTTCGGCCAGGACGTCGGCTACTTCGGCGGCGTGTTCCGCTGTACCGAAGGCCTGCAGACCAAATACGGCACCTCCCGCGTGTTCGACGCGCCGATCTCCGAAAGCGGCATCGTCGGCGTGGCCGTGGGCATGGGTGCCTATGGCCTGCGTCCGGTGGCCGAGATCCAGTTCGCCGACTATGTGTACCCGGCGTCTGACCAGATCATTTCCGAAGCCGCGCGCCTGCGTTATCGCTCGGCCGGCGAATTCACCGCACCGATGACCCTGCGCATGCCGTGCGGCGGTGGCATCTATGGTGGCCAGACCCACAGCCAGAGCATCGAGGCGATGTTCACCCAGGTTTGCGGCCTGCGCACCGTCATGCCGTCCAACCCCTACGACGCCAAGGGCCTGCTGATCGCCTCCATCGAAAACGATGACCCGGTGATTTTCCTCGAGCCCAAGCGCCTGTACAACGGCCCGTTCGACGGCCACCACGACCGCCCGGTGACCCCGTGGTCGAAACACCCGGCCGCACAAGTACCGGACGGCTACTACACAGTGCCGCTGGACGTCGCCGCCATCACCCGTCCGGGCAAGGACGTGACCATCCTGACCTACGGCACCACCGTGTACGTCTCGCAAGTCGCCGCTGAAGAAACCGGCATCGACGCCGAAGTGATCGACCTGCGCAGCCTGTGGCCGCTGGACCTGGAGACCATCGTCAAGTCGGTGAAGAAAACCGGCCGCTGCGTCGTGGTTCACGAAGCCACCCGTACCTGCGGTTTCGGCGCCGAACTGGTGTCGCTGGTGCAGGAGCACTGCTTCCACCACCTGGAAGCGCCAATCGAACGCGTCACCGGCTGGGACACCCCCTACCCGCACGCGCAAGAGTGGGCGTATTTCCCTGGCCCGTCCCGAGTGGGCGCGGCTTTGAAACGGGTCATGGAGGTCTGAATGGGCACGCACGTCATTAAAATGCCGGACATTGGCGAAGGCATTGCAGAAGTTGAATTGTCGGTATGGCACGTCAAGGTCGGCGACATGGTCGTCGAGGATCAGGTGCTGGCCGATGTCATGACCGACAAGGCGATGGTGGATATTCCTTCGCCGGTGCATGGCAAGGTCATCGCCCTGGGCGGCCAGCCCGGTGAAGTGATGGCGGTCGGCAGTGTACTGATCAGCATTGAAGTCGAAGGCGCGGGCAACGTTAAGGAATCGGCGCAACCGGCTCCGGTTAAAGAAGCGCCAGTTGCTGCGCCGAAAGTCGAAACCGTGGTGGAAACCAAACCGGTCGCTGCCCCAGCGCCGAAAGCTGCCGTCTGCCAGGGCCCGATGGTGGCCCGCGAAGCCGATGAGCGTCCGCTGGCCTCTCCCGCCGTGCGCAAGCATGCGCTGGACCTCGGTATCCAGTTGCGTCTGGTCCGTGGCACTGGCCCTGCCGGTCGGGTGCTGCACGAAGACCTCGATACCTATCTGGCCCAGGGTCAGTCCAATGCGTCGACCGTCAGCAGCGCTTACAGCCAGCGCACTGACGAAGAACAGATCCCGGTGATCGGCATGCGCCGCAAGATCGCCCAGCGCATGCAGGACGCCACCCAGCGTGCCGCACACTTCAGTTATGTCGAGGAAATCGACGTGACTGCCGTGGAAGAACTGCGCGCGCACCTCAACGAAAAACACGGGGCCAGCCGCGGCAAGCTGACCTTGCTGCCGTTCCTGGTCCGCGCCCTGGTCGTCGCCCTGCGTGATTTCCCGCAGATCAACGCCCGCTACGACGACGAAGCCCAGGTCATCACCCGCCTTGGCGCGGTGCATGTCGGCATTGCCACCCAGGCGGATATCGGCTTGATGGTGCCGGTGGTGCGTCACGCCGAAGCCCGCAGCCTGTGGGACAGCGCCCAGGAAATCTCCCGTCTGGCCACGGCTGCCCGTAACGGCAAGGCCAGCCGCGATGAACTCTCCGGCTCGTCCATCACCCTGACCAGCCTCGGCGCGTTGGGTGGCATCGTCAGCACTCCGGTGCTGAATCTGCCGGAAGTGGCGATCGTCGGCGTGAACAAGATCGTCGAACGGCCGATGGTGATCAAAGGCCAGATCGTTATCCGCAAGATGATGAACCTCTCCAGCTCCTTCGATCACCGGGTGGTCGACGGCATGGACGCGGCGCAATTCATCCAGGCCGTACGTGGCCTGCTCGAACAACCCGCCACCTTGTTTGTGGACTGATTTTTGTTGGAGAGCATCATGCAAACTCTGAACACCACGCTGCTGATCATCGGCGGCGGCCCTGGCGGTTATGTGACGGCGATCCGTGCTGGCCAGCTGGGCATTCCAACCATTCTGGTGGAAGGCCAATCCCTGGGCGGCACCTGCCTGAACATCGGCTGCATTCCGTCCAAGGCGCTGATTCACGTCGCTGAACAGTTCCACCAGACGCAGAACCATAGCCAGCATTCGGCCCTGGGCATCAGCGTTGCGGCGCCGACCCTCGACATCACCAAGAGCGTCGAGTGGAAGGACGGCATCGTCGACCGCCTGACCACCGGCGTCGCAGCCCTGCTGAAAAAGAACAAGGTCCAGGTTATTCAAGGCTGGGCCAAGGTTGTCGACGGCAAAACCGTCGACGTCGGCGAAACGCGCATTCAGTGCGAGCACCTGGTGCTCGCCACCGGATCGAAAAGCGTGAACTTGCCGATGCTGCCGATTGGCGGGCCGATCATCTCCTCCACCGAAGCCTTGGCTCCGACGTCCGTGCCCAAACGCCTGGTCGTGGTGGGTGGCGGCTACATCGGCCTGGAGCTGGGCATTGCTTATCGCAAGCTCGGCGCCGACGTCAGCGTGGTCGAAGCCCAGGAGCGCATCCTGCCGGCCTACGACGCCGAACTGACCCAACCCGTGCACGACGAACTGAAAAAGCTCGGCGTGAAGCTTTACTTGAAGCACAGCGTGCAAGCCTTTGATTCACAAGCCAATACCCTGCAAGTTCTTGACCCGAATGGCGACACCCTGAACCTGGAAACCGATCAGGTGCTGGTGGCCGTCGGTCGCAAACCCAACACCCAGGGCTGGAACCTCGAAGCGCTGAACCTGGACATGAACGGCGCGTCGATCAAGATCGACAGCCGCTGCCAGACCAGCATGCGCAACGTGTATGCCATCGGCGACCTCAGTGGCGAACCGATGCTCGCCCACCGGGCCATGGCCCAGGGCGAGATGGTGGCTGAGCTGATCAGCGGCAAGCACCGCGAATTCAACCCCACCGCCATCGCCGCCGTGTGCTTTACCGACCCGGAACTGGTGGTGGTCGGCCAGACCCCGGACGACGCCAAGGCCGCTGGCCTGGACTGCATCGTCTCGAACTTCCCGTTCGCCGCCAATGGCCGGGCGATGACACTGGAGTCCAGAAGCGGCTTCGTGCGCGTGGTCGCTCGTCGGGATAATCATGTGATCGTCGGCTGGCAGGCAGTGGGTGTCGGCGTCTCCGAATTGTCCACGGCGTTCGCGCAAAGCCTGGAAATGGGCGCGCGGCTGGAAGACATTGGTGGCACCATCCATGCGCATCCGACCTTGGGCGAAGCCGTTCAGGAAGCGGCGTTGCGGGCCCTTGGCCACGCGTTGCATCTGTAAATAAGGACGATGGGTGGTGTGGCAGATGGCCCCTTCGCGGGCAAGCCCGCTCCCACGTGATCGTGGTGTTTGCAAGATCTATGGCATACCAAAATCCAATGTGGGAGCGGGCTTGCTCGCGAATTCTCAAGGGCAACTGTGTTTATATGCCAATCACCCGATAGTCCGGGCTGCGAAATGGGCCCGGAATGAAGTATTGTTGTCCCCATCCAGAAAACGTCAGAAACATTGAACCGTTTCGGCGGTTGTTAAGTGATAGAGGGTGTCATGGGTAACGAAAGCATCAATTGGGACAAGCTGGGTTTTGACTACATCAAGACCGACAAGCGCTATCTGTCGAACTGGCGTAATGGCGAGTGGGACAAGGGCACCCTGACAGAAGACAATGTGCTGCACATCAGCGAAGGCTCCACGGCCCTTCACTATGGCCAGCAATGCTTCGAAGGCCTGAAGGCCTATCGTTGCAAGGACGGTTCGATCAACCTGTTCCGCCCAGACCAGAACGCCGCACGCATGCAACGCAGCTGCGCGCGCCTGCTGATGCCGCAAGTGTCCACCGAGCAGTTCATCGAAGCGTGCAAGGAAGTGGTCCGCGCCAACGAGCGTTTCATCCCGCCTTACGGCACCGGCGGCGCGCTGTACCTGCGTCCGTTCGTGATCGGCGTGGGTGACAACATCGGCGTGCGTACCGCCCCCGAGTTCATCTTCTCGATCTTCTGCATCCCGGTCGGCGCCTACTTCAAGGGCGGCCTCACCCCGCATAACTTCCTGATCTCCAGCTACGACCGCGCCGCGCCACAAGGCACCGGTGCGGCCAAGGTCGGTGGCAACTACGCCGCCAGCCTGATGCCAGGTTCCCAGGCCAAGAAAGCCCACTTCGCCGACGCCATCTACCTGGATCCGATGACCCACACCAAGATCGAGGAAGTCGGTTCGGCCAACTTCTTCGGGATCACCCACGACAATAAGTTCGTGACCCCGAACTCGCCGTCGGTGCTGCCGGGCATCACCCGCCTGTCGCTGATCGAGCTGGCCAAGTCGCGCCTGGGCCTGGAAGTGATCGAAGGTGACGTGTTCATCGACAAGCTGTCGGAGTTCAAGGAAGCTGGCGCTTGCGGTACGGCTGCCGTGATCACGCCGATCGGCGGCATCAGCTACAACGACCACCTGCACGTATTCCACAGCGAAACCGAAGTCGGCCCGATCACCCAGAAGCTCTACAAAGAGCTGACCGGCGTGCAAACCGGCGACGTCGAAGCGCCAGCCGGCTGGATCGTCAAGGTCTGACCTGACGCCCCCCCTGCCATAAAAAACGCCGCCCTCGAATTCGAAGGCGGCGTTTTTTTATGCCTCATCCATCATCCCGCGTCAGCACTTCCAGCAACTCGATTTCGAAAATCAGGTTCGAATTGGGCGTGATCCTGCCCATCGTGCGCTCGCCGTAGGCCAGGTGCGCGGGGACCAGCAGTTTGCGCTTGCCACCGACCTGCATGCCCATCAGGCCCTGGTCCCAGCCCTTGATCACCCGCCCGGTGCCGATCACGCACTGGAACGGCTTGCCTCGACTGAAGGAAGAGTCGAATTCGCTACCGTCTTCCAGCCAGCCACGGTATTGGGTGGTGATCAGCGCGCCTTTGACGGCGGCCTTGCCGTCACCCGGCTCAAGATCAATGATTTGCAGTTCGTCGTTCATGTTCTTAACTCATCTACAGTGCCCTGGACTTGCGGGCGCGGACGCAGGTTTTCGCAGAATCCGCCGCGGATGGCAACCGGCGGAACCGCAAGAGCCCGTTCCGCTCAGAATAAGTATCGATTTCGCGCTCAGAAAGGATGCTCTGATGAACGATCTGCGCAGTTTCATTCCGCCGTACATTCTGCATCGTATCGTCGCGCACGGCTCTGAACGCCAGCGTTCCAGCGCCATGAGCACGCTGGCCCACGTGCGCACCCTGTGGCACCCGCCTGGCCCACCGGTGCGCACTGCTGCTGCCGCGATCCTGCCAGCCCCCGGCAAACCTGGCCAGGCACAGCGCAGCGTGCATGATGCCCAGGGCAAGATGCTCTTGCCCGGCATGCCGGTACGCCTTGAAGGCCAGGCAGCGAGCGGCGATCCGGCGGTCGATGAAGCTTACGACGCCTTGGGAGCCAGCTACGATTTCTTCTGGAAGGTGCTGGGTCGCGACTCCATCGACGGCAAGGGTTTTGCCCTGATCGGCAGCGTGCATTATGGCCAGGACTACGAAAACGCCTTCTGGAACGGCTCGCAAATGGTCTTCGGCGACGGCGATGGCGAGATTTTCGAACGCTTCACCCGCTCCCTCGACGTGGTTGCGCACGAGCTGACCCACGGCGTGGTCGAGAGCGAAGCGGGCCTGGTGTATGCCGACCAGTCCGGGGCGTTGAATGAATCACTGTCAGACGTGTTTGGCGTGCTGACCAAGCAATATCTACTGCAGCAGACCGCCGAGCAGGCGGACTGGCTGATCGGCGCGGATTTGCTGACGCCGCGCATCAAGGGCATCGGTCTGCGCTCGATGGCCCACCCGGGCACCGCCTACGACGACCCCCTGCTGGGCAAGGACCCGCAACCGGATCACATGCGCAAATTCGTCATCACCCAGGAAGACAATGGCGGCGTGCACATCAATTCAGGCATACCCAACCGGGCGTTTTACCTCGCCGCCAAGGGTTTGGGCGGCTTTGCCTGGGAAAAGGCCGGGCTGATCTGGTATGACGCCCTGTGCGACAAGCGCTTGGTCCGCGAGGCGTCGTTCAGCGCCTTTGCAGAACTGACCGTGGAGCACGCGCGGCGGCGCTTCACGGCCAGGGAAGCGCTGGCAGTGCAGCATGGCTGGTCGCAGGTGGGTGTCGATTCGACACAGGAGGAACCATGAAAACCCTGCCAACACTGGACGACCGGGCGGTTGTGCGCCTCTCTCGCCAGGGCGGCTTTGCCGCGATCCAGGCCACGACTCGGCCCCGGGAGATTGCATTCGCGCAATGCAATATCGAGGAACGCTCGCGCATCTGTGTGCTGCTGGAAGGTTGCCTGCCGCTGGCCAGCCCGGTCGCAGGCGGGGGCGACCAGCGCTTTTACCAGATCGAACTGCGCTACCGCGAAGGCGATCAGGATGACCAAATGGTGATGAAGGTCCCGGAAGACCAGGCTCCTGCTGAGCTGGTACGGCTCTGGAACCTGGGCGAATTGTTGTAGCGGCGCGGCATTGCCCGCGCAAAACTTCCCTCCTGCGATAGCGTTGACCCAAGACCAGCCTTTATCCTTGTCGACCGCCGTACCGAGTTGATGGAGTTTTTCTCATGCCCCATGAAGGCAGTCTGTTGCAAGCCGCAGTCGTATTCCTGCTCGCGGCCGTACTCACCGTTCCCCTGGCCAAGCGCCTGCAACTGGGCGCGGTGCTGGGTTATCTGTTTGCCGGGGTGATCATCGGCCCCTCGGGCCTGGGCCTGATCGGCAATACGGAAAGCGTTGCGCACATCTCGGAACTTGGCGTGGTGTTGCTGCTGTTCATCATCGGTCTTGAGTTGTCGCCACGCCGCTTGTGGGTGATGCGCAAGGCGGTGTTCGGCGTCGGCTTGGCGCAGGTGCTGCTGACCGGAGCGCTGCTGGGCGCGTTGGCCCTGTATGTCTTCGGGCAACCCCTGAACACCTCGATCGTGCTGGGCCTCGGGCTGGCCCTGTCGTCCACCGCCTTCGGCCTGCAGAGCCTGGCCGAACGCAAGGAACTGACCAGCCCCCACGGGCGCCTGGCGTTCGCGATCCTGCTGTTCCAGGACATCGCCGCGATTCCGCTGATTGCCATGGTGCCGCTGCTGGCGGGCAGCGCTGAAAACGTCAGCGCGGCCGACGATGTGAACCAGGGCCTGCGCGTGTTGATCAGCATCGCCATCGTGGTAGTCGGCGGACGCTACCTGCTGCGTCCGGTGTTCCGCGTGGTGGCCAAGAGCGGCTTGCCGGAAGTGTCCACCGCGACTGCGTTGCTGGTGGTGATGGGCACCGCCTGGCTGATGGACCTGGCCGGTATTTCCATGGCCCTCGGTGCCTTCCTGGCCGGCCTGCTGCTGGCGGACTCCGAGTATCGCCACGAACTGGAAGCGCAGATCGAACCCTTCAAGGGCCTGCTGCTGGGGCTTTTCTTCATGAGTGTCGGCATGGGCGCCAACCTCAGCCTGCTGCTGAGCGAGCCCATCGTGGTGCTGGGACTGACCCTGCTGCTGATCGCCGTCAAGCTGCCGTTGCTGTTCATCGTGGGCAAGCTGGCTGGCGGTTTGAACCGGATCAGCGCCATTCGCCTGGGCATCGTGCTGGCCGCCGGTGGTGAGTTTGCCTTCGTGGTGTTCAAGATCGGCCGTGACCATGGCTTGTTCGATCCGCGCCTGTACGACTTGCTGGTGCTGGCGATCACCCTGTCGATGGCGATGACCCCACTGTTGCTGCTGCTGTGCGCCCGCCTGGCCAGCCCCAAGGTACAACCGGTGGCAGTGCCGGAGCAATTTCGCGAAATCGATGCCGATGAACCCCGGGTGGTGATCGCCGGCATGGGCCGTATGGGGCAGATCGTCGCGCGTATCCTGCGGGCGCAGAACATCAAGTTCGTGGCGCTCGACACCTCGGTGGAAACCATCGAACTGTCGCGCAGCTTCGGCGGCGTGCCGGTGTACTACGGCGACCCGATGCGCCCTGAGATCCTCAACGCGGCCAAGGTCGGCGATGCCGAGTTCTTCATCATCGCCACCGACGACCCGGACACCAACATCAAGACCGCTGAGCTCGTGCACAAGCTCTATCCGCACATCAAGATCATTGCCCGCGCGCGCAACCGCCAGCATGTGCATCGCCTGGTGGACCTGGGCGCCCACGCGGTGCGCGAAACCTTCTACTCCAGTCTGGAAATGAGTCGGCAGACCTTGATCGGCCTGGGGCTGACCCCCGAGCAGGCCGATGCACGGATCAAACGGTTCAAGCATCACGACGAGCAGGTGCTCGAAGCCCAGCATGCGATCTACGACGACGCGGTGAAGGTCAAGCAGACGGCGCAGGAAGCGCGGGCGGAATTGGCACGGCTGTTCGAGTCGGACCAGCTCGAAGAGCAAGCGAAGAACGGTTGAGGAATCTGGCCGCTTCGCGATAAACCACAATCACAGGGATCACACCATGGCTGGCGATACCGCCTCCCCCGCGCTCAAGGAAATCTTCAACGCCGAACGCCTGCGGCACATCGCCGCCGAGATGACGGCGGTGTATCCCGGCTTCGATGCCAAAGAATTCCTCAAACTGGCCAACGACGGCCTGGCCGAGTTGTCAGTGATGCAGCGCATGGCCCGCGTCAGCGAATGCCTGCACGCGGTACTGCCAGCCGGTTATGAAGCGTCGCTGGGGCTCTTGCGCGCCCTCGCCCCGCGCCTCAACAGCGGCTTTGTCAGCATGTGCCTGCCGCAGTACGTGGCGACCTATGGCGCGGACCGGTTCGAACTGTCGATGGAGGCGCTCAAGTACTTCACCGCGTTCGGCTCCTCGGAATTCGCCATCCGCCATTTCCTGCGCGCCGATCTGCAGCGCTCGCTGCAGCTGATGCATGACTGGTCGCTGGACGCCAACGAACATGTCCGGCGCCTCGCCAGCGAAGGTAGCCGGCCACGCCTGCCGTGGTCGTTTCGCCTGGAGCAGATCCAGGCCGACCCGCGCCTGGCCGCCGGCATCCTCGATAATCTAAAGGCCGACCCCAGCCTTTACGTGCGCAAATCGGTGGCCAACCACCTCAACGACATCACCAAGGACCATCCCGAGTGGGTGCTGGAGCTGATCGAGGGCTGGTCGCTGGACAACCCGCACACCGCGTGGATCGCCAGGCATGCCCTGCGCAGCCTGATCAAACAGGGCAACCTGCGTGCGCTGGCAATCATAGGTGCCGGCGGCAAGCCTGAAGTGCAGATCATCGACGTGCAGGTCAATCCGCCGGTAATTGGCCTCGGAGAAAAGATCACCCTGTCCTTTGCGGTCAAGTCCACGGTCCACACCAGCCAGCGTCTGGTGATCGACTACGCCATCGATTACGTCAAGGCCAACGGCAGCACCTCGGCCAAGGTCTTCAAGCTCAAGGCCCTGACGCTGCCGGGTAACGCCACACACGCCATCGCCCGAGGCCAGCACATCAAGGAACTCACCACCCGCCGGCATTACGCGGGCAAGCACGCAGTGCATGTGCTGGTGAATGGGGAGCGGCTGGCCAGTACGGCGTTTGAAATACTGGGCTGAGATGCGCTACTGAACCCTGCGCTGCTCTTTCGGACGCCCCCTCTCTCACGGTCGTACCCGATCCACTGTAGGAGCGAGCTTGCTCGCGAAAAACCTTAGAGCGCTGCGGGGTGTCAGGCTCCCCGCGTCATCGTTGACCACCATCGCGAGCAAGCTTGCTCCTACAGTGGATCGGCTACGGCCGTGAGAGAGGGGTCGTCTGTCAGGCTCGCTCCCACAGGATCTTCACCCGCCGTGAGGGGGATTGGGCCCCAGCAACAATTCCTGCTCCCGCTCGCACAACTCCACCACGTAATCCCACATCACCCGCAGCCGCACCGACTTGTGCAGCTCGCGGCGGGTGCTGATCCAGTAGCTGCGCAGGATGCTCTCCTGGGGGAACAACGGCACCAGCGCGGAATCGGCGCTGGCCATGTAGCACGGCAGCACGGCGATGCCCAGGCCCGCGCGCGCCGCCTGTTGCTGGGCGATGACGCTGGTGCTGTGGAAGACCACCCGGGGGTTGCGGCAGAAGCTGTTGAGGAACATCAGCTCCTGGCTGAACAGCAGGTCGTCGACGTAGCCGATCCAGGCATGCCGCCCCAGGTCTTCGCGATTGCGCAGCGGCGGCGAACGATCGAGGTATTCCTGGCAGGCGTAGAGCGCCAGGCGATAGTCGGCCAGTTTGCGCGTAACCAGCATGTCGGCGGCCGGGCGCTCCAGGTGGATGCTGATTTCCGCCTCGCGGTTGAGGATGCTGACGAAACGCGGCACCGCCACCAGCTCCACTTCCAGCCCCGGGTAACGCTCGAACAGGCCGTTCATGCGGCTGGCGAGGAACATGATACCCAGCCCTTCCGTCACCCCCACGCGGATCTTGCCCAGCGGCGCCGTGGACTGGGTAATTTCTTCCTGCGCCAGCAGCGCGACGTTCTCCATGGCCTCGGCGTGCTTGAGCAAGGCTTCGCCGGCCGGGGTCAGCTCGTAACCCTGGGCATGCTGCACGAACAGTGCCGTGCCAAGGCTCTTTTCAATGGCCTCGATGTGCCGCGCCACGGTGGCATGGGTGGTGTTCAAGCGGCGCGCGGCGGTGAGCAAACGCCCGCTACGCTGGAGCTCGAGAAAGAAGCGCAGGTCATTCCAGTCGAACATCGTCCATCCTTAGGTCAGCGTTGTTTAAAAACGCACAGCAGCTGGGTAAAAACTAACATTCTTTAAACGAAAGCTAACAACTAGGATGAACTCCAACAAGAACAACAAGCGAGGTCAGGGATGCACGCTTCCCTTGATGAATACGACTACATCGTGGTCGGGGCCGGTCCCGCCGGTTGTCTGCTGGCCAATCGCCTGTCGGCCAACCCGCAACACCGCGTCTTGCTGCTCGAAGCCGGCGGTCGCGACAACTATGCGTGGATCCACATCCCGGTGGGCTACCTGTTCTGCATCGGCAACCCACGCACCGACTGGTGCTTCAAGACCGAGGCGCAACCCGGCCTGCAAGGCCGCACCCTGAGTTACCCACGTGGCAAGGTCCTCGGTGGCTGCTCGTCGATCAACGGCATGATCTACATGCGCGGCCAGGCCGGCGACTACGATGGCTGGGCGGCCGAGGGCAACCCCGGCTGGCGCTGGCAAGACGTGCTCCCGTTGTTCAAGAAAAGCGAAAACCATTTTGCTGGCGAATCAGATTTTCACGGCGCCAGCGGCGACTGGCGGGTGGAACGCCAGCGCCTGTCCTGGCCGATCCTCGATGCCTTCCAGAGCGCCGCCGAGCAGAGCGGCATTGCCCGCATCGACGACTTCAACCAGGGCGACAACGAAGGCTGTGGCTACTTCCAGGTCAACCAGAAAGCCGGCATCCGCTGGAATGCCGCCAAGGCGTTCCTCAAGCCGATTCGCCAGCGCCCCAACCTGACGGTGCTGACCGGCGTCGAGGTCGACCGCGTGCTGCTGGAAAACGCTCGCGCCTCGGCGGTCAGCGCCCGTTGGCAAGGTCAGGCGAAAACCTTCAAGGCGCGCAAGGAAATCATCCTGTGCGCAGGTTCCGTCGGCTCACCGAGCATCCTGCAACGTTCCGGCATCGGTCCGCGCCCGCTGTTGCAGCGCCTGGGCATCGGCGTCGCGCATGAACTGCCCGGCGTTGGCGGCAACCTGCAGGATCACCTGCAACTGCGCCTGATCTACAAACTGGAAAACGCCCGCACCCTGAACCAGATCGCGGGCAGCCTGTGGGGCAAGATGGGCATGGGCCTGCGCTACCTGTATGACCGCAGCGGCCCGTTGTCCATGGCGCCGAGTCAACTGGGGGCCTTCGCCCGTTCCGGGCCGGAGCAGACTTCGGCCAATCTGGAGTACCACGTGCAACCGCTGTCGCTGGAGCGTTTCGGTGAACCGCTGCATGCCTTCCCGGCGTTTACCGCCTCGGTCTGCGACCTGCGCCCGCAAAGCCGGGGCCGGGTGGAGATCCAGTCAGCCAACCCGCAGCAGGCGCCCCTGATCCAGCCCAACTACCTCAGCCATCCCGAGGACTTGCGCGTTGCCGCCGATGCCATTCGCCTGACCCGGCGCATCGTTGCCGCACCAGCCTTGAAGGCGTTCAAGCCGGTCGAGTACCTGCCCGGCGACAGCCTGCAGACCGAAGAACAGCTGCATGAAGCCGCCGCGCGGATCGGCACCACCATCTTCCATCCCGTCGGCACCTGCCGCATGGGCAATGACGCGGACGCGGTGGTCGATGCCGAACTGCGCGTGCACGGCATCCCCGGCCTGCGCATCGCCGACGCCTCGATCATGCCGCGCATCACCTCGGGCAACACCTGTTCGCCTACGCTGATGATCGCGGAGAAAGCCGCACAACTGATCCTTAACCCCGCCACAAGGAGCATCACCGAGACAGAGGAACTGGTCACAAACGCCTGAACGCACTCACACGGACATGTAGGAGCCGGCTTGCTGGCGATTACGGTGGATCAGTCAACGTCAATTTCGCCTGATTCGCCGCCATCGCCGGCAGGCCGGCTCCCACAGGGAACGCGTACACCCGCATCGACAGTAGCGGCACCCGCCCACAAGGCCGGCGCCGACAGTGGAACAACAAAAACAATCACTGTGAGGGATACCGATATGTCAGAACACGTTCAACCCCTGGAAGCCGTGCGCAGCGCGGGCACCAGCCAGGAAACCCAGAAAGTCATCTTCGCCTCGTCGCTCGGGACGGTCTTCGAGTGGTATGACTTCTTCCTCTACGGCGCCCTCGCGGCGGTGATCAGCAAGCAGTTCTTCGCCGGGGTCAACGACACCACGGCGTTCATCTTCGCCCTGATGGCGTTTGCCGCCGGTTTCATCGTCAGGCCGTTCGGTGCCCTGGTGTTCGGCCGGTTGGGGGACATGATCGGGCGCAAGTACACCTTCCTCGCCACCATCGTGCTCATGGGCCTGGCCACCTTCTGCGTCGGCTTGCTGCCCACCTACGCGAGCATCGGCATCGCCGCGCCGATCATCCTCGTGGTGCTGCGCATGCTCCAGGGCCTGGCACTGGGGGGTGAGTACGGCGGTGCCGCGACCTACGTGGCAGAACACGCGCCAATGGGCAAACGCGGATTCCACACGAGCTGGATCCAGTCCACCGCCACCCTGGGCCTGTTGCTGTCGCTGCTGGTGGTACTCGGCTGCCGGTACTTCACGGGCGATCAGTTCGAAGTCTGGGGCTGGCGCATTCCGTTCCTGTTCTCGATCATCCTGCTGGGCATCTCGACCTGGATTCGCCTGAGCCTGCACGAGTCGCCTGCGTTCGTGAAAATGAAAGAGGAAGGCAAGCTCTGCAAGTCGCCGATCCGCGATTCCTTCGGTAAGTGGGAAAACCTCAAGGTGGTCCTGATCGCCCTGTTCAGCATCAACGCCGGGCAAGCGGTGACCTTTTACGCGGCGCAGTTCTATGTGCTGTTCTTCCTCACCCAATTCCTGAAAATGGACCCCGCCGTGGCCAACGGGCTGCTGATCGTCAGTGTGACCATCGGCGCGCCCTTCTTCATTTTCTTCGGCTGGCTGTCGGACAAGGTCGGGCGCAAACCGGTGCTGATGCTCGGCCTGCTGCTCGCCACGGCGTTGTACTTCCCGATCTTCAAGACCCTGGCCCACTACGCCAACCCGGCTATCGACCAGGCCAGCCGCCAGGCCCCGATCACCGTGCTGGCAGACCCGGCCACCTGCACCTTCCAGTTCGACCCGGTAGGCAAGGCGAAATTCGACAGCCCCTGCGACAAGGTCAAGACCTTCCTGGTCAAGCAGGGCCTGCCGTATCAAAGCGAAGCGGCCCCGGCCGGCAGTGGCGTGCAGGTCAGTGTCGGTGACGTGAAGATCGACGGTTTCGACGAAGCGGCCCTGCGTGGCGCGGTGACCCTGGCCGGTTACCCGCAACAGGCCGACATGCAGCAGATCAACAAGCCGATGATCGTGGCGCTGATCGTCGCCCTGATCATCATCTCCGCCATGTGCTACGGCCCGCTGGCGGCGCTGATGGTCGAACTGTTCCCGACCCGCATCCGCTACACCTCGATGTCCCTTCCCTACCACATCGGCAACGGCTGGTTTGGCGGGTTCCTGCCGACGGTGTCGTTTGCCCTGGTGGTCTATACCGGCGATATCTTCTACGGGCTGTGGTATCCGGTGGTGATCACCGGGGTGAGCCTGGTGGTGGGGCTGCTGTGCCTGCGTGAGACGCGTAACGTCGACCTGGATAAAAACTGATGTAAACCCTCAATGAGCCTTCGCCTGCAGGAACCAACTGCCGGCGAAGGCGAACCTATAGCCGCTACGGCCGCACCCCATCCACTGTAGGAGCTGGCTTGCCAGCGATGGGGCCCGAAAGACCAGCGAAAGGTTCAAGACCGCCTTCCCCGGCTTGCCCGCGAACTCACTCATCAATATCAATCAACTCAAACGTCACCTGATCCGGATAGAACGCCACATACTCCTGGATCTGCCTGACCGACACCTTGGGGTTCTCATAGCTCCACACCGCATTGGCGCCCTCATGTCCCGGCACCTGCAAACTGAAATAACTGGCATCGCCCTTGTACGGGCAATAGCTGGTGTGGTCGGTACGGGCGTAATACTTTTCGTCGATGTCCTCACGCGGCACGTAGTACACCGGAGGGTAATTGGCTTCCAGCAGCACCAGCGCACGAGCGGACGCTGCCACTTGAAAGCCGTGGAACTTCACCAACAGGCAGCCGGGCTGCTCGGCGATGGTGATGACAGGGCTGGGACCGGAGCTTTTCATGGAATGCGCACCTCTCACGGTGATGGACTTGTAACAGCAGGGCTGCACAACGCCCCGGAAATCTCGGTTTATCAGGTATAACCCAAGTTGCGGACCCGCGACGACTGCGCAGCCGAACGGATTCATCCGGTTGGGTAACCACGCGCAACGCTTTTGCTGTACATCCATACAGATAAAGATTGCTCTCGCGCCCGACTCCCGCCATCCTGTGCTCCTCCCGGACACTGATCGACGATGGTGGTTATGCGGCTGTACCTCTGTGAAAAACCTTCCCAGGCCAAAGACATTGCGGCCGTGCTCGGCGCGCGGCGGCGCGGTGACGGCTGCTGGCTGGGAACGGACGTCACGGTAACCTGGTGCATCGGCCACCTGCTGGAAACTGCGCCCCCGGATGCCTATGACGCGCGCTACAAGCGCTGGGTGCTGGCCGACCTGCCGATCATTCCCGACAAATGGAAAATGACCGTCAAGCCGCGCACCGCCAGCCAGTACAAGGCGGTCAAGCGCCTGCTCGGCGAAGCGTCCGAGCTGGTGATTGCCACGGACGCCGACCGCGAGGGCGAAATGATCGCCCGGGAACTGGTCGAACATTGCCGCTATCGCGGGCCCATCCAGCGTTTGTGGCTGTCGGCGCTGGACGATGCCTCGATCCGCAAGGCCCTCGCCGCACTCAGGCCCGGTGCGCAGACCTTCAGCCTTTATCATTCGGCACTGGGACGTTCCCGGGCCGACTGGCTGATCGGCATGAACATGAGCCGGCTGTTCACCTTGCTGGGACGCCAATCCGGTTATCAGGGCGTGCTGCCGGTCGGCCGGGTGCAGACGCCTACATTGCGCCTGGTAGTGGATCGCGACCGCAGCATTGCCGACTTCGTGCCCGTGCCCTACTGGGCTGTCGAGGTGCAGTTGCTGCACGACGGCAGCACCTTCACCGCCCAATGGCGGGCCGCCTCCGACGTGTGCGACGACCAGGACCGCTGCCTCAACCAGGCCCTGGCGCAACGGGCGGCAGAGGCCATGCGCACCGCCGCCAGCGCCAGGGTGGTCAAGCTGCGGACCGAGCGGATGCGCGAAGTGGCGCCGCTGCCCTTCGATCTCGGCACCTTGCAGGAAGTCTGCTCGAAAAAGCTCGGCCTCGGAGCCCAGGAAACCCTCGACATCGCCCAGGCGCTTTACGAAACCCACAAGGTCATCACCTACCCGCGCAGCGACTGCGGCTACCTGCCCCTCAGCCAGCACAGCGAAGCACCGGGCATCCTCGCAGCGCTGCGCCAGGCCGATCCGGCACTGAACGCCTTGCACGACTACCTGGAACCCCAGCGTCGTTCACGGGCCTGGAACGATGCCAAGGTCAGCGCGCACCACGGCATCATCCCCACCGCCGCGGCGAAAAACCTCGATCGCCTGATGGGCAAGCAGCGCGCGGTCTACACCTTGATCCGCGCCCGTTACCTGGCGCAGTTCCTGCCCAATCACGAGTTCGACCGCACCCAGGCCGACTTCGATTGCGCCGGCGAGGCCTTGCGTGCCGTGGGCAAGCAAATCGTCGAACCGGGCTGGAAACGCGCCCTGCCCGAAGCCCTCGCACCGGCCAAGGGCCGCGAGGCCCCCGCCCCGCAAACCCTGCCCAGCCTCTGGGAAGGGCTCGATTGCGTGGTGGCCGACGTGCTACTCAAGGACCTCTGGACGCAACCGCCCAAGCCGTTCACCGAGGGCGACCTGATCAAGGCCATGAAAAACGTCGCCAAACTGGTGGAAGATCCCTTGCTCAAGCAAAAGCTCAAGGACACCACCGGCATCGGCACCGAAGCGACCCGCGCCTCGATCATCCAGGGTCTGCTCGACCGTGGCTACCTGATCAAGAACGGCAAGGCGCTGGCGGCGACCCCGGCCGCTTTCAGCCTGATCGATGCGGTCCCGCGCGCCATTGCCGACCCCGGCACCACGGCCATCTGGGAGCAAGCCCTGGACATGGTGCAGAGCGGCGAAATGAGCCTGGACGAGTTCGTCACCAAGCAGGCGGCCTGGATGAGCAAACAAGTCAGCCGCTGCGCCGGCCTGAGCCTGACCATCAGCGGTCCGGCCAGCCCTGCGGGGCGCGGTGCGACGCCGTGGAAAAACAAGCGCAAGCCGGCCAAGCGCAAACCGGCGGGCACCCCCAAACGCAAGGCAAAAGCGCCCTTGTAGGAGCTGGCTTGCCAGCGAAAGCGGTGGTACAAACAACACAGATCTCGACTGAAGCTACACCATCTCCAGCAACAGCAACCCACCCCTTCAACATCTTTTTCGATTCTGCGCCGCTTTTGCATTTCTGTGCGACAGATCCCACTTCAGGGGCTGCCCCATCCCACCTTCGCGGTGTAAGTTTGCAGATCTTTCTGACTAAACGATCAGAAGTTTCCTACAACCCACCTGCAAAGGAATGCCTCCAGCAATGGACTTTTCACTCAAAAAACTGGCCGCGGCCACCCTGATGTTCGCCAGCCTGTCGTCGTTCACCCTTGCTGCACAGGCCAACATCACCCCGCAACAGAGCGCGATCATCCTCAAGACGTTCAGTGATGCCTCGGTCACGGATTTCCGCCAGTTCCTGGCCAGCCTGGCCAAGAGCGACGTCGCCAAGACGGACAACCTCGGCCCGGCCATCAGTGCCTTCCAGGACAACAAGACGCTGACGCCTGAACAGCAAAACGAAATCCACCGCCTGCTCGGCCTCTATGCCCGGATCAAGTACGGCAGCGCGGCCACCGAAACCCTGCGTGAACTGGTGGCCATCCCCACCGTGCGCGTCGAGGGCGTTGCCCAGCATGACAATCCCGAGTTCATCAAGATCGCCGGGAAGATCAAGGGCCTGGCCCAGGCGTTCAACCTGAACTTTCGCAACATCGACAACCGCGTCTATGAAATCTCGCTGGAAGGGACGGGCGATGAAGTCGTGGGCATTCACGCCCATGCCGACGTGGTACCGGTGACGCCAGAGAACTGGGTGCTGCAGGATGGCACCCGGCTCGATCCGTTCAAGGTCACCCTGGTCGGCGATCGCATGTATGGCCGGGGCACCGAGGATGACAAGAACGGCATCGTGGTCGCGCTGTACGCCATGAAGGTCATCAAGGAAGAAAAGCTGCCGCTGGCACGCAACTTCAAGCTGCTGGTAGACACCACCGAGGAAACCACGGGCGACGCCATCCCCTACTACTTCGAACGCAACCCGACGCCCAACTACAACCTGGCGCTGGACGGCGGCTACCCGGTGGTGATCGCCGAGAAAGGCTACGGCACAGTCATGGCCAGCTTCGCCAAGCGCAAGGGTGAGGGCAAGGGCGCCGAAATCACCTCGATGACCGGCGGCCTGGCCACCAACCAGATTCCGTCGACCTCGGTCGCCACCCTGGTGACAGACAAGCCCGCAGAGCTGGCCGCCAGCCTGCAACAGGCCGGCAGCGAGTATGCCAAGCGCAATGGCGGCAACTTCGAAGTCACCGCCAAGGTGGACGGCAAGGACGTCAAGCTGACCGTCACCGGCGTCTCCGCCCACTCCTCCGAACCCGAGTCCGGTGTCAACCCGGTGGCCAGGATGCTCGACTTCATCAACAGCCTCGACGGCAAGGTCGCACTCAAGCACAACCACATCACCGACGCCGCCCGCTACGCCGCCGACAACTGGGGGCTGGACTACCTGGGTGGCAAGTTGGGGGTGGGTTTCTCCGATGAGTTCATGGGCCCGCTGACCACCTCCCTGACCTATGTCGGGATGGATGAAAAAGCCTTCAAGCTGGCGGTCAACCTGCGCGTGCCGAAGGGCAAATCGCCGGAAACGCTCAAGACTGAAATCGCTACAAAACTGGATGCCTGGAGCAAGCAGAGCAAGATCGCCCCAGCGTTTGACTACTCCATCGCCGAACCGATGTTCCGCAATCCCGAGGGTGAATGGGTCAAGGCCCTGCTCGCCGTGGCCAGCGAAAACCTCGGCATGGAGCACAAGTTCGGCACCTCCGCCGGCGCCACTTCGGTGCATGAACTGCCCAACGGCGTGCAGTTCGGCCTGGCCATGCCGGACGTCAAGTACACCGGTCACAACGACAACGAGTTCAAGACCACCGAGCAGTTCCTGCTCGACCTGCAGATCGTGACCGAGATGATGGGGCGTATCGGGCAGTTACCGAAGCTTTGATCCACCTGGCGTCCCGCCTCCTCAGTAAATTGTAACCACACAAGTACCCCTCTCCGAGGGGTATTTTTTTCGCTAATGTGCTGATTAGTTGGCCCGGTTCACAGGCGCTGCCGAGGGGTGGATAGCGATTGATATTGGCGGGGACAATCTCAGGCCGCAAGCATTCGTTTCGGACAGGCCCACGCTTTCCGGGAAAGCTCGGATACAGGTCCACATCCCGCCCGGTAAATTGGAACGCTCCGACGATGGACGCTAACGATGACGCGGGAAACCTGACGCACCGTGGCGTTCTCTGGTTTTTCGCGAGCAAGCTCGCTCCTACAGGGGGGGGTGTCCATACCAAAGCGTTAATCCCACACACCCATGTCCAGTGTTCAGTGCCTTGGTTTGCCCATAAATTCCGAGCTGCCAAAGCGTCGCCGGATGGCCTGTCCCGGGCCCCCCCGGCGCTATCTTTAAAACACACATGAGGTGTCGATCATGACTGATGAGACAAGCGGAACTACCCGCAGAGGATTGATGACCACCGGTGCCATGGCCGCCGCCCTGGCCGTGACGCTACCTGCGCTCGCAGCGCAATCGACCCCGGCAGCCGTGCCGGCGGGCAGCAAGAACGACGGCCATGCCAGCGGGTCGGGGATACTCACCGTCAAGGACGGCACGCAGATTTTCTACAAGGATTGGGGCACCGGACAGCCGCTGGTGTTCCATCATGGCTGGCCCCTGTCCAGTGACGACTGGGATGCACAGATGCTGTTTTTCTCAGGCAAGGGCTTCCGTGTCATTGCCCACGATCGCCGCGGCCACGGTCGCTCGTCGCAGACCACTGTGGGTAACGAGATGGATACCTATGCCGCCGACGTGGCGCAGCTGATGGCGCATCTCGACATCAGGAACGCCGTGCACATCGGTCACTCCACCGGTGGCGGTGAGGTGGCGCGTTATGTGGCGCGTCATGGCCGCGGTCGCGTCGCCAAGGCGGTGCTGATCGGCGCCGTGCCGCCGATCATGCTGCGCACCGCGAACAATCCGGGCGGCCTGCCTCTGGACGTCTTCGATGGTCTGCGCAAGGCCCTGACCGACAATCGTTCAGGATTTTATCGTGATTTTCCGAGCGGTCCCTTTTATGGCTTCAATCGCCCGGGCGCGAAAGTCTCCGAGGCGATCATCGACAACTGGTGGCGCCAGGGCATGAATGGTGGGGCCAAGGCGCAATACGACTGCATCAAAGCCTTCTCGGAAACCGACTTTACCGACGACTTGAAGGCCATCGACGTGCCGACCCTGGTGCTGCACGGCGAAGACGACCAGATCGTGCCGATCGCCGATTCGGCGCACCTGGCCATCAAGCTGCTCAAACAGGGCACGTTGAAAACCTACCCCGGCCTGCCCCATGGCATGTGCACCACCCATGCCGACGTGATCAACCAGGATCTGCTGTCCTTCATCAAAGGCTGACGCTCGCTTCGCAGGTGCCCGATCGCAATGAACCGGCACCTTGCGCGCCCACCGGGAACAGACAATACGAACGGCAGTGATGAACTGCTGCCATCACTCAGTGGTCACAACAAGTGATGGCATCGCAACTGATCACTTGTTCCACTCAGCCGCGACGCTTGAAATCCACACATTCCAGGGTGCGCCGGATAACGTTCAGTGATTTCGGTTCCTGCCGCAAGTAGGCGCTGACTGCTACTGCCATCCAATGCTCCCTTATCGGAGTACGCAAATGACTCAATCCATACGGATGTTCCTGACGGCTTTGCTTGCGGTTGTCGCATTGGCCTCGGCCAGTTTCCTGAATACGGCAGGCGCCGCGACCGCCGAGGACCTCACCACCGACTCCAAGCAAGCGCTGCAAACCCTGTACAAGACCAATCCCGCTGCCGAAACCATTGGGAAACAAGCCAAGGCGATACTGGTCTTCCCGAAAATCATCAAGGCGGGCCTGGTATTCGGCGGCAGCTACGGCGAAGGCGTCTTGATGAAAGGCAACACAGCAGTGGATTACTACAACTCCGTCGGCGGCTCCTGGGGCTTGCAGGCCGGCGCCCAGTCCTATGGCTATGTGGTTTTCCTGATGACCGACAAAGCGGTGAAATACATCACTGAAACCAAAGGTTGGGAAATCGGTGTAGGGCCAACGGTGGTCGTGGTGGATGAGGGGCTTTCGAAGAACCTGTCCAGCTCGACGTTGAAAGACGACGCCTACGCGTTCATCTTCTCCCAGCAAGGTTTGATGGCCGGGATCAGCATTGAAGGTACGAAGATTTCCCTGATCAAGCGCTAAAACCGGCAGTTCATTGGATCGTCGGACGAGTGAAGGCAGCCTGGTCCAATCAGGCCAGGCTGCCAACGTGCGCTCTACCAGAGCGCGATGTCATAGGTGATGTAAATCCGGTTGCTGTCGCGCCCACGTGCGAAGTCCGCGCGGTAGACGTAGTTGCGCAGCTTTACACCGACGCCTTTGAACGCACCGCTCTGGACCACGTAGGCCAGTTCGGTGTCACGTTCGGATTCCTTGATCCGGGTGTCGGACTTGCCATCGTTGCCCTTCAGGTATCGGGTCAGGAACGTCAGGCCTGGGACGCCCAGGGGCGCAAAGTCGTACCCGTAGCTGAGCATCCAGGTTTTCTCGTCCTCCTCGATGAACTTGCCGATACCGGCGTTGCTGAACGAGTAAACCGTGGCACCGCTGATGTAGGGCAGCCCTGCATCACCGCTGAGGGTTTGATAGCCGCCGCCAAAGGTGTGGCCTGCCACCGCGTAGGACACCAGGGCACTGAGCATGTCGTTGTCAATCTTCGAGGCGTAGGCGCGGCCCGCGTCATGGCTGTTGAAATAGCGCAGGTCGCCGGTCAGGGTCCCGCGACCTAACGCCAGATCGTGCTGGATGCCGGCGAAGTCCTGGCGATAGAAGTCTTCCAGCTCGCCGTGGAAGTAGCTCAGGCGCGTGTTCTTGCCGAGTTTGTAGTCGGCGCCGGCGTAGGTGAAGTCCCCGCCTCTGTCGCCCGAGTAGCCATCAGGCACGATCGACACACTGTCCGTGGAATCACGCTGCTTGAAGCGGTCCAGGCGTCCGCCGGTCAGGGTCAGGTTGTCGATATCCGTGCTGGTCAGCTGGCCGCCCTCATAGGTCTGCGGCAACAGGCGTGCATCGTTGTAGATCAGTACGGGCGTCCTGGGCAGCAGTGTCCCGTACTTGAGGGTGCTCTTGGCCAGCCTGATCTTCGCCGTGGCGCCGGCGCTGGAGAATTCATCGGCGGCGCGGCCATCGTCATGCACCGGCAACAGGCCGGTACCGCTGCGCCCTCGCCCCGAGTCCAGCTTCACCCCCAGCAAGCCCAGTGCATCGACGCCCAGACCCAATGCCCCCGGGGTAAACCCCGACTGATAATCCAGCAGGAAGCCCTGCGCCCACTCGGTGCGCTCGCTTTTAGCCGTGCTGGCCGCACGGGCACTCAGGCCATGCTCATCACGAAAGTTTTCATTGAAGTAGACATTGCGCAACTGCAGCTTCAGCTTGCTGTCGTCGATGAAATCGCTGGCATCAACCACGGCAATCGGGAATACCCCAAGGAGAGGTAAAAGCGCCCTGCCAATCAGAGAATGGGTCATGCGGAACTACTCTTGTTGTTTTTCAGGATGCAGGAATTCGCGCGCCGGCGAACGGCGCGTGGTCAGGCGTCTAGCCGTGCGTCAGGGATAACTCAGGAGAACAGCGTCAAGGCGCCGGTCAGCAGGGCCAGTGCGGTGATCACCAGGGAGGTGAGCACGGCCCATTTCACGGTGGCGCGCTGGAAGTCGCCGATATCGCGATCGACCATGCCCACCAGCAACAGGGTCGACGCCACCAAGGGGCTCATCAGGTGCACCGGTTGGCCCAGCACCGATGCCCGGGCGATTTCCACCGGGTCGATGCCGTAGGCGGCCGCTGCGTTGGCGAGAATCGGCACTACGCCGAAGTAATAGGCATCGTTGGACAACACGAAGGTCAAGGGCATGCTGGTAATCGCCACCACCAGCGGAAACAGGTGGCCCCAGGACGGTGGAATCCACTCCACCAGCGTCTGGGCCAGGGCATCGACCATTTTCGTGCCGGAGAAAATCCCGGCGAAGACACCGGCGGCGAACACCAGCAGGACCACGGTCATGGCGTTGCCGGAATGGGCGAGAATGCGTTCCTTTTGGATGTCCAGCTGCGGGTAGTTGATCATCAGCGCAAGGACAAAACCGATCAGGAACAGGATCGCCGAATGGGCCAGGCCCATCACCAGCGCGATCATCACGCCGATCACCAGCATCAGGTTCACGTAGGCCAGCTTCGGGCGTTTGTGCGGCGTGTCTTCAAGAATGGCCTTGATGTAGCAATCACCACCGCCGCTCTGCAGCTGGATGTTACCGATGCGCTTGCGCTCGGCGCGACCCAGCAGAAAGGCGGTGAAGACCACCCAGGCGGCGCCGCCGATCATGGTCGGCAACAACGGGATGAAATATTCCCCCGCATCCACCCCCAGCGCGGCAATCGCCCGGGTGGCCGGCCCGCCCCAGGGGCTCAAGCCGCTCATGATGCTCAGCGACAGCATGGCAACGGTCGCCAGGATCATCGGGTTCATGCCGATGCGCTTGTACAACGGCAGCATCGCCGCGCAGGTGATCATGTAGGTGGTCGTGCCATCGCCGTCCAGTGCGACCGTCAACGACAGCAGCGCGGTGCCGATGGCGATTTTCATCGGGTCGCCGTTGACCCGCTTGAGAATCTTGCGGATCAGCGGGTCGAACAGGCCCGAGTCGATCATCAAGCCGAAAAACAGGATCGCGAACAGCAGCAACGCGGCCGACGGCGCGACCATCTTCAGGCCGTCGAGCATCATTTTCCCGGTGGACCCGCCAAAACCGCCGATCAAGGCAAAGACGATCGGCACAACGGTCAACGCAACGATGGGCGACAAGCGCTTGGACATGATCAGGTAGGTGAACACTACCACCATGGCCAGGCCGAGTAAGGCGAGCATAGGGCATCTCTCTTGTTGTTATTGATGGCGAGATCGACGCGCAGGCGAACGACCCCGAGACTACCAGACGTTGCACTCGGCAACGTCCGGCAATGAGCGGCGATGAACGGCTTTGCGGGTAGCGGTCAGCTGCGGTAGGCGACTTCCACCGGCTCCCAAGCCTGGTCCCCGGCCAGCGGCGTCGAGGTTTTTCCGTCCAGGGTATCGAGCAGCACCTGACGGTCGCAGGCATTCTCGGAGATGGCGATGACCACGGTCGCGACGGCATTGCTGGCCAGGCTGGTCAATGCACGGGCTTCGGACATGAAACGATCGATGCCGATCAACAAGGCCAGGCCCGCCAGCGGAATGTCATGGATCACCGACAGCGTCGAGGCGAGGGCCACAAAGCCGCTGCCGGTGACCCCTGCGGCGCCTTTGGAGGACAGCAGCATGATTGCCAGCATGGTCAGGGTCTGCGTGAGGCTCAGCTCGATATTGCAGGCCTGGGCAATGAAGACCGCCGCCAGCGACAGGTAGATCGCCGTGCCATCGAGATTGAACGAATACCCCGTCGGCAACACCAGCCCCACGACACCCTTCCTGCACCCCAGCGCCTGGAGCTTTTCCAGCATGCGTGGCATCACCGGTTCCGTGGAAGACGTGCCCAGCACCACCAGGAACTCTTCGCGCAGGTAGCGCAGCAACTTCCACAGGCTGAAACCATGGGCGCGGCAAATGCTCCCCAGCACCACAAAGACGAAGAAAGCGCAGGCGATGTACAGGGTCATGATCAACTTCGCCAGGGAGCCCAGCGAGGTGATGCCGTACTGTCCGACCGTGAACGCCAGCGCCCCGAAGGCACCGATCGGCGCAAAGCGCATCAGGTAGGAAAAAATCTTGAAGACCATCTGCGATGCTGCTTCCAGTACATCGAGCACGGGCTTGCCGCGCTCACCCAGGGATGACAGGGCAAACCCGCACAGCACTGCGATAAACAGCACCGGCAGCACTTCGCCTTTGCTGAACGCACCGATGAACGTATCGGGGATGATGTGCATGAAAAACTCGACGACACCAAGTTTGGCTGCCGACTCCGTGTACTGGGACAACCCTGCGGTGCTCAACTGGCTCGGATCGATGTTCATTCCCGCGCCCGGCTTGAACAGGTAGACCGCCACCAGGCCGATGATCAGGCTGACCACCGTCAGCCCGAGGAACAGCAGCATGGTCTTGCTCAACAAGCGCCCGAGCGAGCGCTTGTCGCTCATCCCGGCAATGCCGGTGACGATGGTGCAGAACACCACCGGGGCAATCATCATCTTCACCAGTTTGATGAAGGCATCCCCCAATGGCTTGAGGGCGACGGCTTGCTGGCCCCAGAAATGCCCGACCACGACACCGAGCAGGACCGCGCAGAGGATTTGAAAGTAGAGCGATTTTACGATTTTCATGGCATCACCCATTTTTAGAATTGTGCTGATGCAAACCACAGGCAGCGTCAGATCACTACCCGGCGAGTCGCTGGGAAGCCGGGGCATAGACGAAACCGGAAAACAGCCGTCGCGCGGTGCGCACAACCGAGGCACGGATGGTCTGGCCGTTGTCGCCGATGTAGGACAACACCACATCGATGCCGCCGCTCGGGTGCTCGATACGCACCTGTTGCAGGCGCGGACCACCGCTGTTGCCGAGCATCCGTGCGACGACGCTGCCTTCGCTGACACAGGCCGTCGCCAGGCCGATGGAGCCGGTAATGGCCAACGCGCGATGGCAGTTGTGGGGCATGAAGTAGCGAACCTGCAGGGTGCCACCGGCCTTGGCCGGGGACACCAGCACCGGCTTGGGGATGACCTTGTCGCTGACATCGCCCAGCCCCATCGCCCTTCCCGCCTGCAACCGCAAGGCTTCGAGCCGACGCAGGAAATCCTTGTCGGCGTCCAGCTCGGCCGGGGTTTCATCGCCGCGCTTGTGCAGATGACGGGCCTCGATGATCACCATCGGCATGGCCATGTCGATGCAGGTCACAGGCACCCCGTCGAACACATCCAGTGTGTTGCCGGTGGGGAAAAGCTTGCCGGTCTTGCTGCCGGCCGCATCGAGGAAGGTCAACTGCACCGGGGCCGCGCTGCCCGGCACGCCATCGATGACCGTGTCACCCTCGTAGCTGACTTTGCCGTTGGGCGTCAGCACGTCGGAGGTGACGAAGGTGCCAGTGTTGAGGTTGCGAATGCGCACCCGGGTGGAGTCGCCGGCTGCCTTGACCAGGCCCTGCTCGATAGCAAATGGGCCGACGGCGCAGAGCATGTTGCCGCAGTTGGGCGCCGTGTCGACCCGACGCTGGGACACCATGACCTGGACGAACAGGTAATCGACGTCCGCCTCGGGATGCAACGAAGGGCTGACGATCGCGACCTTGCTGGTCTGCGGGCTGCCGCCGCCGATGCCGTCAATCTCCAGTTCGTGACCGGAGCCCATCACCGAGAGCAACAGTTCATCGCGCTCTTTAACGCAGACCGGTAGATCCCAAGCGAGAAATACCGGGCCCTTGGAGGTACCACCGCGCATGAGAACACAAGGAATACGTTGCATGGCTTATCACTCTTGTTGATCAATCGGGTTAATTGATGTCTTGCAAACAAGAGTGACAGGGAAGCACTGGTGTTTCCAATGCAAAGATTGGCGCTATTATTCCACTTCACGAATGAATCTTTCCGGCCGTGGCCAAGCCTCTTTTGGGTGAGACAAGCACATGGAATATGAGCTTCAGGACATCAGGTCCTTTGTAAAAATCGCTGAGCTGGGCAGCTTTCACGAAGCCGCAGAAGCCTTGCATCTGTCGCAGCCCGCCTTGAGCCGGCGGATCAAGAAACTCGAGGAGGGGCTGGGCACCGCGCTGCTCGATCGAACAACGCGCAAGGTCAGCCTGACCAGCGTCGGACGTGATTTCCTGCCCAAGGCACGTCGATTGCTGGACGACTTCGACGACTCGATTCTCAATATCCGCGAATTGGCGGAACGGCAGATCGGTCGGGTAACGCTCGCCTGCATCCCCACCGCGGCGTTCTACTTCCTGCCCTCGGTGATCCGCATCTACAACGAACGTTACCCGAAAATCCGCATTCGCCTGCTCGACCTGAGTGCCAATGAAGGCCTGGAAGCGGTGCTGCGCGGTGAAGCGGATTTTGGCATCAACATGATGAGCGGCCAGCACCCCGACATCGAGTTCGTGCCCTTGGTCAACGAACCCTTTGTCCTCGCCTGCCGGCGCGACCATGAGTTGGCCGGGCGCAGTTCGGTCAGTTGGTCTGAACTGGGTGACTATCGGTTGATCGGCGTGGGGCGGCTGAGCGGCAACCGCATGCTGCTGGATCACGCGCTGTCAGGCCTGAGCTGGCGTCCTCAGTGGTTCTACGAAGTGCAGCATCTTTCCACGTCATTGGGATTGGTCGAAGCAGGGCTAGGCGTGTCGGCGATGCCCAGCCTGGCGATGCCCGCAGGCGATCATCCAACACTGGTCAGCGTTCCTCTCATCGACCCCGTGGTCAATCGGTCGTTGGGCCTGGTTTATCGACGGGGCGCTTCACTCTCCCCGGCCGCAGAAAAGTTCGTGTCGATACTGCTTGAGCAGTGGCCGCAATGACCGGGGATCAGGCAGAGCAGCGACCCTCCCTCGAGGGTCGCCTTCTCCCTTTTATCGATGGGCCTTAACCGGTCCCTGGTAATACGGCAACCTGTCGATCCGTGGTTGGTAGGCCCCCGTGGCCACACTACGCTGGACATGCGCGGCGATCTCATCCATCCGCGCAAACCAGACATCACCCTTGGCCATCATGTATTCGATCAGCTTCGACACCTCATGCCAGCGTGACAATCGACCGGAAAGGAACGGATGCCAGACCGGCACGAAGAGCGCGCCATACTCCCAGGCGGCATCGAACTCGGCCTTGAACACCTCGACGGCGCGTTGCGGCGACTGGATCGGCATCTGGAAATCCAGGTCGATGCTGTGCATGTACTGCGGCCAGTCATCCAGCGCCCAGCTTGAGGGCAACTCCACCAAGTCCCCCGCTCCCGTGCGCAACAGATAAGGCACATCATCGCCCATCAAGGAGGCGTCATAACTGAAACCGCGTTCGATCAACAGGTCAGCCGAGTACTCTGACATGTTGTAAAGCGGCGCCCGCCAGCCGCGCGGTGCCTGACCGGTAAAGCGCTTGATGGTGTCGCAACCACGATCGAGCCAATAGGCTTCCTCTTCCCGACTCAGCTCGTTGGGATGCTCATGGATGTAGCCGTGGTGGGCAATTTCGTGCCCACCTTCGACGATCGCCTCGATGGCCTGCGGGTATTGCTCGATGCACCAGGCGGGAATGAAAAACGTCTGCTTGATCTCGAAGCGTCGATAGGTTTCCAGGATCCTTGGTATCGCCACTTTAGGGCCGTAGTGCAGCATCGAAATACTCGCAACCCGTGTCGCGGAATCCTTGGGGTGCGCCACATGCAGAATGCTGTCTGCATCCATATCAAAGGTAAAGGCCACGGCGCAGCGTGCACCGTTTGGCCAGACAATCGGATTTTCAATCATGCTTAATCACCCGTGAGTATTGAACGTTCACCAACAGCGACCCAGCGCCCGATCAATACTCGTGATCGACCAACCAGTTGGAATAATGGGTGAGTCCTTTTTCCAGCGACCACTGCGCGCGATAACCCAACTCCCGCTCGGCGGCACTCAGGTCCCATTCGCCATGGCGATCGAGATGCCAATAACCGCCGCCCACTTCGATACGCGCTTGGGGAATGATCTTGCGGATGATTTCAACGGCTTGATGCAGCGTCCAGGAGCGATCACCGGCAATATTGAAGACGCCGCCTTTGAGGTCCCGGGTTTCGGCCGCCATCAATACGGCACGCACGACGTCTTCCACGTGGATGTAGTGGAACCTGTGATCGCCGCCCGAAGCCAAGGTAAATGTTTCACCACGGTGGACGGTTTTGAGGATGTCCCTGAGCACCTGGGGCATCTTGTTTTCCGGGCCATACACTTCTGCGATTCGCAGGGAAATCACTTCCATGCCATAGAGATCGTTGTAGACCCGGCCAAAGTGCTCGGTGGCAATCTTGGTGACGCCGTAGGGAGTCGTTGGGTAGGTCGGTGTTTGCTCATTGATCTCTCCTTCGTAATGTCCATAGACCGTTTCCGAAGAAAAGTTGACCAACTTCTTGATGCCCGCCAGGCGCATGGCTTCAAGCAAATGAATGGTGCCATCGATGTTCGCCGTCACCGTCGTGATGGGCAGGTCGATAGACAGGTCGGGATGGGACATGGCCGCCGTGTGAATGACTCGATCAACGCCATGTTCCTTGATGGTTCGGACAATCCTCGGTATGTCGAATAACTCCCCCTGCACAGGCGTCATGAATTCAGACCTGGCTTCGGAGTAGTCACGGTTGTAACTCACCACCTTGACGCCTTGTTCGCTGAGCTTTTTCGTCAAGTACCTGCCCACATAGCCCAAACCACCGGTAATCATTACAGCGCTCATGTTGTTTCCTTCTTGTTATTAGCGGTGAAGTTAAACTTCAAGACAGCCCACTAGATCGCAGCGCCGCCATTGGGGCTGATGATCTGTCCAACCATGTAATCGCCCGCGGGCCCGGCCAGGGCTTCGACCATGGCGGCGATTTCATCTGGCTTGCCAAAGCGCCTCAATGGCAGGCTCGCACGGGTTTCATCGTTGAATTCGAGGGTGTCGTTGATCAGCATGTCGGTCTCGATCGGCCCCGGCGCCACCGAGTTGACCAGTACACCTTTGGGGGCCACTTCCTTGGCGACCGCCTTGGTCAGCGCGATCACCCCGCCCTTGGAAGCGCAATACGCGGCGTAGGTCGGGAAGCCGATCAGCCCCAGCTCGGAGCTGATGTTGATGATCCGCCCCTGACCGCGTGCCAGCATGCCCGGTAACACCGCCTGCATGCAGGCCCAGGTCCCGCCGAGGTTGGTACTGATCATCTGCTCCCACTGCGCCCAGGTCGTTTGCTCGACTGTCGCCGACACCAGTCTCCCGGCACTGTTGACCAGGATATCGACCCGGCCGTAGCGGCTCTCCGCCTCGCGAAGAATGCCGGCTGCGGATTCGGGGTTACTGATATCCGCCTGAATGGTGATCCCGTCGCCACCGTTGGCTTCGGCTGTGCGGATGACCTCGTCCAGTTGATCCCTGGTGTCGAAGTAGTTGAGCACCAGATGATCACCACTTGCCGCAAAACGCCTGGCGATGGCCAGCCCAATACCCCTTGCAGCGCCCGTGATAACGACTACACGTTTCATAAGTTCTCCCATGATTTTTTAGATGAAAGCCGTGCGTGCAAATCAGGCTTTGGAAAGTACGGGTTTCCTGGAGACACGCGATTGCCAGACCAGGATCAGTGCGCCAGACAGTATCGTCAGCGCGCCCAGGTACCAGGCCGTGTATTGATCCTCTGGCGAGACCGGATTGGCGCCGGCGGTGTAACCGATGTATCCCAGGACGAGAATGGCGAGAGTTGCAGGGATCGACAGTGCGAACGCGATTGCCAAACGCTGACGGCGGAACGTCATGACAATGAAGGCAGCAATGGCGGCCATGTAGGACATCACCAGCGTGATAGTCACCACGTCGTAGTACCAGACGATCTTGTCCAGCGGCTTCCACCACAGCAGTGCAATGGCGACGGCCGCGACGATCACGCTGGCGAGCCAGGGCGACTTGGTCTTGTTGACGGCACTGAGCGCCAACGGCAGATGCCCTTCTTCACTCATGCGATAAAGCGTGCGCGCCGCTGCACTCGAAGAGATCTGCATGCCGGCACAGGCCGACGTAATCACCACGAACAAGGCAATCCAGGCCAGGGCCGGTGGCAAGTAGACGTTTGCCACCGCGGCGATTGGCCCACCGTTGCCGTCCTCGATGATGGCCGCCAGTGTCTCCACGGGCACGGCGTACTGCCAGCCGATGGCCGCGAGGGTGTAGATGACGAAGGCGGACGTCAGCACGAGCAACATGGAGCGTTGCACGGTACGAACCGGAATCCGCGACTCCTCGATGTAGTTGATCGCCGAATCGAAGTTGGCGAGCATCCATACACCGAACAGCACCCCTGGCCCGATGGCTGACCAACCGTCCGCCCCTTCTGGCGTGTACATGGACAGCACCGATAGATCCGGTACCTGAGGGTCGATGATGCCCATCAACCCGAGCCCGGCAACGACACCGATCTCGAAAATCAGGAAAATGCTGGCAATTTTCGCGGTGGCATTGACGCCCTTGCAGGAAATGGCCAGGAAGACCAGGACCATGCCCGTGCCAATCAGTTTGGCGTTGAGCGCACCCGCCAGGGCCGGGAACAGCGCCTGGATATATTCGGTGCCGATGATTGCGCACATGGCCATTACGGCCGTACAGGCAACGGAGTAGGCCCAGCCGAGAATGGTCCCGACGCTGGTATGCAGGAAACGCGAGGTGAAGGTAAAGACGCCGCCTGCCGAGGGGGCCTGGCGAGTGAGGGAGATCATGCAGAACGCCATGACCAGCATGGGGAAGAAGTACGCAATCAATATGGCCAGCGGCGCATGGTGGCCCGATATCGAGTAAAGAATCGACATCGAAGAGGCGGCAATCCAGCCCGGAGCATTAAAACCAAGCGCGGAAAACGTTACATCCCTGGTGGTGAGCGTCCCCTTGTTCAGCGCTGTATCAAGTTCACGAACAGTTCCGTCACGGTCATAACCGATGATTTCATAGAAGTTCATTTGTCAGGCTCTGATTAATAGCTATAGAAGATCTTGTAGCGTCAAGCCGTGGGAATCGGTTTGAACGCCGCTGTTATTATTCAACTATGCAAAATGCAGATACTCACAACCCGAACAAGCCAATCAAATAGCTTATGCAGAGTTGACTTGCAGCTTTGTTGTTTTTATTGCTGTGGTATTTAAACCTTTGAATGGGTGGCCAGTATAGAAACAGCCAAAAAAAACCTACCATCAGGAATTTCCGATCTTTGCATCTGAATGGGCGAAGTAAGGCTCGCCCACCTTGCAGTTTTCGGATAGCGCCGGTCATTCGATCCGCGCATCATCACCGCCCCCGCTCATAGCCGTTCCCTTCGACAAGAATGCACTGCGTCAAATCGGCCTCTGAAACCGTCTCTATACTCAGCCAGAACCACCTGAACGGAGGACTCCCATGCGCTACGCCTTCACATTGAAAAATGGTGCCATGGCCCTTTTCGATCCAGACACCGCCTTCCTTACCCTCACCACGCCCCATGGGGAAGTACAAAGCACTACGATAGGCAGAGCAGAATCGCGTCTATTGGAGCTGCTGCTCATGGAGCCCGGCCAGACTAAAAGTCGTGAAGAGATCATCGACTACACCTGGAATGACCGCGTCGTCGCCTCCGGCAGTTTGAACCAGGCGGTTTTCTCCCTTAGAAACATTCTCAATGACAGCCGTGATCACGAGATTCTGATGACGGTTCCGCGAAGAGGTTATTGCTTCAACCGTCTTTATGTAGTCGATGTCCCCACAAATCCCCCAATGCCCTCGGAAGAAGCTGCGCCTGTGCTCGCCGTTGAAGAGCCGGCGCCGTTCGGGAATGACGATCTTGCGGTGCCTTCAGCAAAGACCAGGAAATCAACTTACCTGACAAAAGCCCATTTAATCGGCTATGTGCTGACCTTGGCAGTCTGCGCCTACACGGGTTTCCACTCAGGTTTCGACACATCGAAAATAGAAGTCTCCACCCTCAAACAAAATGAACTGGTCATCCATGCATTAGGCGAGAGTGTCGCCGAAGCTGAATCGCTGAGGGATCTCTCGGCGACCCAGGTGCAACAGCTACCGCCAAACTTGAAAGGCGAAGTCTGGTTGAACCTGTTTAAAACAAACTACTCTGTTTCGTGCGTTCGTCCGGATCTAAGCACTGCAAACCTGCAATTGAATAGCGGGCAAAAAGACCTTGCCCCGATGATCCGGCAATGTTTGGAAGCCACCCTATGAAGTCAATGACCTCTTCAACTGTTCACTGGATCGTGCTTGCAATCATCAACGCCGCCTGTGTCTTTTCCCTGACCTATTCGCCCTCTTATTACATGGAAAATATCAGTTATCAAACCATGACTCGTCAATGGCTGGAGGACTCCAATCAACTCAATACCGAAGAGTACCTGACCATCGGCCATGGCCGACTGACACAAACCACGATTGAAAGCCTGAACGGAAAGATTCGTAATGCAACCATCTCGGCGCAGATTGTCCGGGAAAGCAAACACCATGTGCAAATAAAGATCAGCAACGTCAAACTCAGCCAGGACACTGAATTATTCGCCATTGAAAAGACTCCGGATCTGTTTTTCAGGCGTCAATTCGTTCTACAGGAAGGCGCCGTTCTCAACTATGAGTTGCTCCCCACCTCCAACAAAAACGCCGTATGCTTTTATGTACATGACATTGGCCGCTTGCGCTGCATGAATCACTGAGACATCTGCAACCCATCACATCAGAACAAAAATAATAATTACTAATTTGAATCAAACCCCCTCCCCCCGCAACATCCCGCCTTTGTAGCGCTCGAAGTCGTTCCTGCTGACATCAGCGTTGAAAACATACATTTTCCGCGAGTCGTCAAATCAATGATAACCAGGATCCTGGCAGTTCTAGCGCTGGCTGCTCTATCGTTTGCTTGCGCGGCACACAATGAATATTCGGTCGGCAGTACGGAAATCGAACTCTACGAATTGGAAATGAGCCCGAACGAAACAATCAAGCTCAAGCACTTGAAAATCTACTCTGAAAAGGAAGCCCATGACGATGAAGACGCTTTTGACAACGCCTTGCCTGCCCCGCCACAAAATCAACAATCAGAGTCACGACCTGTCGCTGACTCCAGTTTGAGCAAAATATGAGTTTTTGACTTCAACCAGCATCGTGGGAGCAGGACTATCCGCAGGCACTGCCTGAAAACATCATCAACAAGGAACGCACGTCAATGCTGCTAAAAAACCTCGCTACCGTATCCTTTGGTGTATTGCTGTCTCTCAAGGCCTTGGCTGATGACAAGGAACTCTATGGCGCCGACCTGACGCGTATTGAAAGCAACAAGAACAAGCTGAGCGATGAAAAGTCCGATTACAGGATTGTCACAGCCTATCGTGCTGAGGATTTTTTTGCTTTTGATGCGGCAGCCATCGGCCCGGCCAGCCAGAAAACCGCGATCTTTGGATCGAACCTGGCACCCGATAAACTTCAAGGCCTGGTGGAGTTATCCTCGAGCGACGCGTACGTCTTTACTGCGGCATTGTCGATGCCTGAGAAAAACCCGGGCACTGTCCAATTAGCTGAAGAGCAATCTATTCCATGAGCATCATGATCCCTGATGAAGTCTTTCACGTAACGGCCACGCCTGCGGACCAAACCGATAGAACAGTTGGCCGTTGGCAGCTGAGCCTCGCACCGTTGGAACACGAAGCAAACATCAGGCAGCACAAGCTCTTTCAGGGTTCCAGGCTGCAATGCAGTCGTCTGGAGTTTGACTCAACCGTCACCTTGATGGGTTGTGTCCCTCAGGGCTTTGTAACCCTTGCCATTTCACAGGCTTTGGTGGGTCGACCCACGGTCAATAATCATCATTTGTGGCCTAACGAAATCATCGTCTTGTATAGCGGTGAGCCCGTGCACTACACCTGCGAGCCGAATGAAACGCTTTTCACCCTGACCACGACTCTCGAACATTACGTACATTGCCTTGGAAACCATTCTTCCATCGATATGCTGCGGGATAGAAAGGAGCAGCGCTTTCAGGTTGCACATTACCAGTTGGTGCAATCCGCCATTCAGGCGATCAACGCCTACTCCATGGACGCCACCCCGCCTCGTTTGCAACCGCTCAGCTGCGCTGAAACTTCAGCGGCTGAAAGTGCGTTGCTGATTTCTCTGCTACGGGCCCTGATACCTGTTGGCCGATCCGCGCTTACTCCCCCGCGAAGAAGAAAGATCGCAATAGAGGCCATGCAATACATTCATGAAAACACCAAAAAATCCCTCAGCATGAAGGCGTTGGTCAAACAACTTCAAACCACAACTCGCAGCTTGCACCATGGCTTCGTCGAAACGTTCGGGATTTCGCCGATCGCTTACATCAAGAACCTGAGACTCGCTCGTGCCCGTCGGGACTTGATCCGCAACACTTGGCCGACGGTCACTGAAACCGCCATGTATTGGAATTTTCACCATCTGGGCCGGTTTTCCAAAGCGTATCAGGATGCTTATGGAGAAACCCCCTCGGAAACGGCCAGGCGTAATTCTGCAAAACTGGCCACGGCCGCCAAAAATAACAATCAATAATTTTCATCCAACAACCTGAATGGTCAGCATGCTTGTTTCTACCCAAGGGGATAAGCATGCGCTATCGACTGAATTCGCTACCACTCAAACAGAAAGTCATCTTTTGCCTGGCCGCCTATTTATCGGGCGTTGCCTTAGCCTGGTTGGTTAACACCTATCAAACCCTTTGAAGGCATTCATAAATATCAATCAATGACTTCAATCATTCTTCACGCTCATTCAAATTCTCGGCCAACACCCATCGACAACCCGTAGAAGGACCCTGCCTCACATGCTATTTCGAAACCTTGGCTTCGTTTCACTGCTTTCGTTACTGTCTTTTCAGGCGCTCGCTGATGACAAAGGTTTATATCTTGGCGCTGGCGTCAGCAGCATTGAAACCGACAAAGTCCATTTGAACGATGAAGACACCAGTTATAAGGTTTTTGCAGGTTATCGCCTCAACGGCTAT
Organism: Pseudomonas sp. YuFO20; assembly: GCF_035064975.1. NCBI lineage: Bacteria > Pseudomonadati > Pseudomonadota > Gammaproteobacteria > Pseudomonadales > Pseudomonadaceae > Pseudomonas > Pseudomonas sp. YuFO20. The sequence continues at coordinate 9,375 of NZ_JAXDEO010000019.1, read as the reverse complement.
CTGGCCTTCGAAGGCGCCTTCGTTGATCTGGGCCAATTCGAAGACAGCAATCTGGATTTCGACGGTAAGTCTGTCCAGGCCAGTGCCCATCTCGGCTTTCCGTTGGGAGACCGAGTGCGCGTTTTCGGCATTGTCGGTGCCCATGCCTGGGATGCTGACGGCAATGCCGCCGATGACGATACGGGCGTGGACCTGACCTACGGTGCCGGCGTTGAACTCGATGTATTTCGCAACATCGGTGTCCGCGCTGAATATGAAGTACTGCAGGTCGGCAACATGGACCTGAATCAAACAACGGCATCCGCTTACATTCTCTTCTAAACCCCTCCTGAATTGAGCGGCCAGGCTGGTCGCTCAACCTCAAGCCTTCATCCCCCCCCGCTGTCTTGCCCTGTTGATCTCTTTTTTTTGCCCGGATTAAATGTTATGTTATATCAATACTCACGGACCGCGACTTTCAATGACAAACCTTGTTCAAAACCCACCCATCACCAGCGTCAGCCAACGCCTGATGTCCATCGATGCCCTTCGGGGATTGGTGATCATCTTCATGCTGCTGGATCACGTGCGCGAAACCTTCTTCCTGCACCGCCAGGTCACCGACCCGATGCTCATCGACAGCACTGAACCGACGTTGTTTTTCAGCCGCACACTCGCCCACTTGTGTGCGCCGGTGTTCGTCCTGCTCACGGGCTTGTCTGCGTTTCTGTACGGGGAAAAGCACCAGGGCACGCACGCCGTGTCGACCTTCCTGTTCAAGCGCGGCCTGTTCCTGGTGGTGCTGGAGTTCACCCTGGTGAATTTCGCCTGGACCTTCCAGTTCCCGCCCACCGTGATTTACCTGCAGGTGATCTGGGCGATCGGCGTCAGCATGATTGCCCTCGCGGCACTGGTCTGGCTGCCGCGACCCATCCTCTGCGGCCTGGGGCTGATCATCGTGGGCGGGCACAATCTGCTCGACTCCCTGCACTTCCCGGTTGGTTCGGCGCTGCACATCCCTTGGGCCATTCTGCATGATCGCGGCTGGATCGAATTCTCCGACAGCCTGCGCCTGCGCACGTCCTACCCGGTGCTGCCGTGGATCGGGGTCATTGCCCTGGGTTACAGCATCGGCCCCTGGTTCGCCCGCCCCGCCTCGACCGCCCTGCGTCAGCGTTATCTGTTGCTGGCGGGGGCCGGCGCACTGATCGGTTTTGTCCTCCTGCGCCTGGCGAACGGTTATGGCGAGGCACACTGGGCGGTCCATGAAAGCACCACACACACCCTCATGAGCTTCTTCAACATCACCAAATACCCACCTTCCCTGCTGTTTCTGGGCCTGACGCTGGGCATTGGGCTCTTGCTGTTGCTGGGCTTCGAGCGGGCCCAACAACGCAAGTGGATCAGCACCCTGGCGGTCTTTGGCGCGGCACCGATGTTCTTCTACCTGCTCCATCTTTATGTGCTGAAAGTGCTGTACCTGGTCAGCGTGGCGTTGTTCGGTCTGAACCACGGCGACTACTTCGGGTTCGATGGCATTTGGGCCGTGTGGCTGACCGCCGTGCTGCTGGCTGCGGCGCTGTATCTGCCGGTGCGCTGGTTCGCCGCATTGAAGGCGCGTCGGCGTGATATCGGCTGGCTCAAATACTTCTGATCAGGAGATGGGTTCGCCTCGGGCGGCATGATCGACTACCATGCCGCCGCCGGTTTCCACATGGGATTAATAGGGAATCCGTGATGCTGCCAACGCATCAAACGGAACTGCCCCCGCAACTGTAGGTGCTGAGCCTGCTCCTCAATTGCCACTGGGATCGAATCCCGGGAAGGCTGGAGCAGGCGATGACGCACCAGTCAGGAGACCTGCCGGCCAAGCAACAATCACTAACCGGCGGGGTGTCCGGGGAGGACATCCTTGTGCGCGCGTCACCCAGGTGACGGGCCCTGCTCTGCCTTTCCGGCAGCGTTCGATGATGTGTTTCCAGACCCTTGCGCCGTGTACGGTTCAAATGGAGATTGCATCATGCTGCTGCCCCGCTTTGTCGCCCTGGTCACTGGCCTGGGTCTTACTTCCCTCGCCTGTGCCTCCCCTACTCATTACCCGCTTACAGTCGAGAACTGCGGCAGCACGCTGACCTTCGCCCACGCCCCTGCCCGGGCGGTGACCATCGGCCAGGCCGGCACCGAGATGCTCTTCGCCCTGGGATTGGGCGACAAACTGGTCGGTACTTCGCTGTGGTTCAATGATGTGCTGGCTCAGTACAAGGCGCAGAACGACAGGATCGAACGCCTGGCCGATAACGAGCCGAGTTTCGAATCGGCGATCGGCAAGCGCCCGGAAATGGTCGCCGTGGAGCTTGAGTGGATGGTTGGCCCGCAAGGCGCAGTCGGTACTCGCGAGCAGTTTCACGAGCTGCAGATTCCCACTTACCTGATGCCCTCGGACTGCGAGTCCAAGGACAACCTGGTGGGTGCTGACGGTACTCGCCTGCAGCCGTTTCGGATTGAAAGCATTTACAAAAGCGTCACCCAACTGGCCGAGATCTTCGACGTCCAGGCCCGTGGGCAACAGCTGAACGCACAACTGCAGGCCAGCCTGGCCAGGTCCATGGCCCTGGTGCAAGGCAAGGACCTCAGGCACACCAGCGCGCTGGTCTGGTTTTCCAGTGCCAGCCTGGATATCGACCCCTATGTCGCCGGGCACAAGGGCATTCCCGACTTCATACTCAACACCCTGGGCGTGCGCAATGTGGTGCAGTCCGACGAAGAGTGGCCAACCGTTGGCTGGGAAACCATCGCCAAGGCCAACCCGACGTTCCTGGTGATCGCGCGCATGGATCGCCGGCGCTTCCCCGCTGACGACTATCAGAAGAAACTGCAATTCCTGCGCAGCGATCCTGTGACCCGCAACATGGACGCGGTGAAAAACAACCGCATCATCATCCTCGACGCCATGGCCATGCAGGCCAGCCTGAGAACGTTCGACGGTCTCGAGGCGCTGGCTACCGCCATCAACGGCTACGACCTGCCGCAATGACCAGGACGCTGATTCGCACCCTGCTCGCGTTGCTGATACTGCTGCTGGCCGTGACCGCCGGTGTGGCCATCGGTGAAACCAACATTGAACCGGCGGTGGTGTTCCAGGTGCTGGCCAACAAACTGTGGTCTGCAGGTTTTGCCGTCGATCCCATCGACGAGGGCATCGTCTGGAACTACCGCCTGACCCGCGCGCTGGTGGCGGCTGCTTGCGGTGCGGGCCTGGCGACTTGCGGGGTGATCCTGCAATCGCTGCTGCGCAACCCCTTGGCCGATCCTTACCTGCTGGGCATTTCCGCAGGGGCCTCGACGGGCGCGGTGCTGGTGGCGTTGCTGGGCTTGGGCGCCGGAGCCATTTCGATGTCGGCCGGGGCGTTTGCCGGGGCCGTTACGGCCTTTGCCGTCGTTGTCTTGCTCGGCCGGGCCAGCGGTTCGCCTGGCAGCACCTCGCAGATCATCCTGGCGGGGATCGCCGGTTCGCAATTGTTCAATGCGCTCACGGCGTTCCTGATCACCAAGTCGGCCAGTTCCGAACAGGCCCGCGGCATCATGTTCTGGTTGCTGGGCAATCTCAGTGGCGTGCGTTGGCCTTCGGTGTGGCTGGCGGTGCCGGTTGCGCTCGCCGGCCTCGCGGTTTGCCTGTGGCACCGGCGTGCGCTGGATGCCTTCACCTTTGGCGCGGATTCTGCGGCCTCGCTCGGCATCGCAGTGCGTCCCGTGCAATTTCTGTTGATCGGTTGTGCCGCCCTGGTGACGGCGGTGATGGTGTCGATCGTCGGCTCCATCGGTTTCGTTGGATTGGTCATTCCCCACGCCGCCAGGCTGTTGCTGGGCACTGGGCATACGCGACTGCTGCCGGCGAGCGCGCTGGGTGGCGCGGTGTTCCTGATCGCCGCCGATGTGCTCTCGCGCACGCTCATCAAGGGCCAGGTGATACCGGTCGGTGTGATTACCGCATTGGTCGGCGCGCCGGTGTTCGCGCTGATCCTGGTCGGTCGGAGGAATGCCCGATGAACGCGGCTGCACCTGTTCTCCACGACCCCGTGCTGAGTTGCTCCGGTGTCGGGTTCTCGATCCGCGATGCCGAGTTGCTGCGCGACATTCACCTGGACATCCACCCCGGCGAGACCCTGGGCCTTGTGGGGCCCAACGGCTCGGGAAAATCCACCTTGCTCAAACTGCTGGCCGGCGTGCGCAGCCCCAGCCGGGGGGACATCCACCTCAACGGCCAAAACCTCAAGACCCTGTCACGGCGAACCATCGCGCAAACCCTGGCGGTGGTTGAACAGCAGGCCGACACCCTGGATGCGATCAGTGTGTTCGATGCCGTGGCCCTGGGCCGCACGCCGTGGCTGTCGGCCATGAGTCCATGGTCGACGGCGGACGATGACATCGTCCATCAAGCCTTGCTCGACGTGGATGCGACGCATCTGCGCAAGCGTACCTGGCGCAGCCTCTCCGGTGGCGAGCGCCAGCGCGTGCACATCGCTCGCGCCCTGGCCCAGCGCCCGCGGATCCTGCTGCTGGACGAACCGACCAATCACCTGGACATCCAGCACCAGCTGGCGATCTTGCAGGTTGTTCACGCGCTGCCCGTGACCACCGTGATTGCCCTGCACGACCTCAACCAGGCACTCACCTGTGATCGTTTGGCCGTTCTGGAAAAGGGCCGCCTGGTGGCCCTGGGCAAACCGCTTGATGTGTTGACCCCACAACGCCTGCTGGACACCTTCGGCGTCCATGCGCACTACCTCATCGACCCCTTTGACGGCGCGCAGATCCTGCGCCTGCGTTCATCCTGATCTTGTTTGTGGACACCGCGAAAATGCCTACCCGATCCGCCTTTCTCCTCGCCCTGGCCAGTCCATTCACGCTGGCTGATTCGGCGCAATCGCAAGCCAATGGCTTTGTCCAGGACAGCGCCTGGAGTGTGCTCAATCGCATGGTCTACGACCATCGCGAGTACCGTCATGGCGCCCGCAACAGCGCTGCGCGTAACGCCTACAAGCCACGTGACGAGCGTAATGGCTACGCCGAGGAATGGGGCTACGGGCTGATGGGTACGCTGCAATCGGGCTTCACCCAAGGCCTGATCGGGGTGGGTTTGGATGCCCATGCCTATCTGGGCATACAACTGGACAGCGGCGGTGGCCGCGCAGGGAAAGCGCGATTGCTTGGGCTCGACAACCAGGGGCATCCCAAGGACGAGTTCAGCCGTGGCGGTGCCGCGATAAAATTCCGCGCATCCTCGACAGTGCTGAGCTACGGCGAGCAGCGGGTGAAAACCCCGGTGTTCAGTTCATCCGACAGTCGCCTGCTGCCGGAAACCGCCACCGGCCTGTTCCTCACCAGCAACGAGTTCTCGGCACTGAAGCTGGTGGCAGGACACTTCACCGAGAGTACCGATCGCAATGCCAGCAGTCACGACCAGGGCCTGGTGGTCAATTACTCCAACGCCGTGAAAGGCAAGACCTTCGATCTCGCGGGCATGGTTTTCGCACCGGCAAAGAACCTGAACCTCAGCCTCTATTCATCGCGCTACGAGGACACCTGGAACCAGCACTACCTGGGTGGCACCTTCCTCCAGCCGCTGGGTGAACAGCGCTCGTTGGCATTCAACCTCAACCTGTACCGCACCACTGATGAGGGCAAGTCGTTATCCGGCAGGATCGACAATACCACCTGGAGCCTGATGTCCACTTACACCCAGGGCCCCCACGGCTTCAGCCTCGGTTATCAGAAGGTCGATGGAAACACGCCGTTCGACTACGTCACCCGTGGTGCGATCTTCATCAGCAACGCCGTGCAGCTGTCGGACTTCAACGCACCCAATGAACGATCCTGGCAGGCTCGCTACGATCTGGATGCCAGCCCTTGGGGCGCGCCGGGCCTGTCCATGAGCGCCGCTTATGTACGCGGCAGCCAGATCGATGGCAGCCACGTTGACCCGCAAGGTGGTTATGCCTATCTGGGTTATGGCGAAGGCGGCAAACATTGGGAGCGTGACCTGGAGATGCGTTATGTGGTGCAAGGTGGCGCGGCGAAAGGCACCACGTTGTCGCTGCGACACAATGTGCATCGGGGCAATACGGCCCAGGCAGAACTGGACACGGACCAGATACGCCTGGCGGTCGAATACCCGCTGACAGGCAGGTTGTGAAAAGGTCGGTTATCGTTGTGACAGGCGCAAATCCGGGCTTGCACTGGATTACACTCAGGAGGCTGTTCGCAGGCGCATTGGCCAGCCGCCACCTGAAAGGAATACCAGATGCTTTATTTCCAGCAAATGTTAGGCATTGCCGTGTTTTCCATCACCGGCGTGCTGGCAATCAAGAAAGCCGATGTGGATTTATTTGGTGCCGTAGTGCTGGGGATCATCACCGCCATTGGGGGTGGCACGATAAGGGACCTGCTGCTCGATCTGCCGATCTTCTGGATCGCCGACTTCAACTACATCTGGGTCGCCCTGTTCGCTGCGCTGTTGGCGTTCTTTTGCACGCAACGCCTGCAACGACGTTACCGTATCCTGCTGTATCTCGACGGTCTGGCAGCGGCGCTGTTCGGCTTGTCGGCCACCGAAAAAGTCCTGGCCTTGCAGCTGGCCGCCCCCCTGGCAGTGATGATGGGCGTGCTGACCAGCATCGGCGGCGGTATCGTCCGGGATGTCCTGGCTGGTCGGGTTTCGCTGCTGATGTCGCGGGAGATCTACGCCACGCCCATTCTGTTGGGCTGTACCCTCTACGTGCTGTTGCGAGACGTGTTCCCGACCATCTGGGTCGCCGGCTGGATTGCCTTGATCTTCACCTTCGGCCTGCGGTTTTTGGCCATTTACAAGCATCTGCAGATGCCGGCAATCTTTTCCACCCGGCAGGGATGATTCGTCGGTAAATTACGACCAGCGATGCAGCCAACGCTGGAATGGACCCTCTCCACTACAAGGACGCGACATTATGGAAATCCCCTTTTCTCAACTCAGCGAGCGCTTGCACGATCGCCGATTTACCGTAGCGGGCAACACCCACGGGCTATCCGGCGCAGGCACGGTCTTTCATTACCAGGTCGAGGGCGATGCCATTTCGGGGACTTACCAGGGCGGCAAGATCCGCATGGGCCACCAAGTCGGCCGCGTGACAGGCCCCGATACCATCGAGCTGCTGTTTCATTGCCTGACCACGGAGGGCGAGATTCTTTCCGGCTGGTCCCGTGGCACGGTGGGCGTTGATCACACGGGATATACCACGCTGGCCTTCGTATGGGGCTGGTTATCGGGTGCGACTGGAGGTGGCGAGTCGAGCTATGTCGAGCTTGCTGCGTAGCAAACTGCAAAAACGAATCACACCCTGATCTGCGCACAGAGACAAAACCGGAGGATGAAATGAAAGGAAGCTGCGCCTGTGGGGCGGTAGGTTATGAGATCGACAGCATCGATATGCCCATCAGCCATTGTCATTGCAGTACCTGCCGCAAGACCCATGCCGCCGCTTATGTTTCCACGGCAGGCGTGCTGAGAGCGCATTTCCGATGGACTCGAGGCCTGGAGGCATTGCGGGCTTTCGAGTCATCACCCGGGAAGAAACGACACTTCTGTTGCCACTGCGGATCGCACCTTGCCGCTGAGCGTAACGGTTCAGCCGCGATGATCGTGCGCGTAGCCACGCTGGATGAGGAGCCTGGCGCCAGGCCCGAGTTCCACATCTGGACGGAGCAGGACGTAGCGTGGCTGAATGGGAAAGGACTGCCTGAGTATTCACAATGGCAGCCCGGACGATAATGGAATGTTTGCCTGGTCATAATCACCGTCCGCGGGACTTGCGAGGAAGCACATGATCGATGGTTCTGCCGTTTTGACGGTTTTTCTGGTCTACCTGGCCGGCGTCGTTATCCCTGGACCCAATTTCGTCGCAGTGGTCCACAAAGCGGTTGCGGCTACACGGTCGCAAGCCCTGGCCTTGGTAGCAGGGATCGTGCTGGTCAACCTGTTCTGGTCCACCTGTGCCATTGCAGGTCTCGGCATTGTCTTTGCTGCGCTCCCCTGGGCTGCGCTTGTGGTGAAGGTTCTGGGGGCCGCCTACCTGATGTGGTTCGGCTTGCGCTTGCTGGTCAACGCGGGGAAGCATGCGCCTGGCCGGCCAGAGGATGCCGTCGCGGGTAGTTGCAGGCAGGCCTTTATCCAGGGGGTGGTGACCAATATTGGCAACCCCAAGTCCATGGCCTTTTATGCCGCGGTTTTTTCAGCCGCCGCCCCCGCCCACGTTTCGCCAGGCACCTTTGCGTCGATGCTGGCGGTTGTCGTGGTGGTGTCGATGGCCTGGTATGGCATGGTCGCCATCGCCCTTTCGCAACCCAGGATTGCTGGCGCGTATCGAGGGAGGAAGAAGGCCATCGATCGACTGTGCGGTGGGTTGATTTTGTCCCTGGGAATTCGCCAGCTGGTTTAGCAATCTGGTAATGGGTGCCGGATTTCCGTGTCACGACACATCAGCAACTGCTCAAAATGCGCTTCTCCAGACGCAATGCAGGCGCATGGTCTTCGTAGTAGTCGTGAACCACAGCGAAGCGTCGGTAACCGTTACGCTCATAAAGGCTGATAGCGACGGGATTATCCGGCCGCACTTCCAGTCGCAGGTAGGCGCGGCCGTGAGCGCGCGCACACGCCTCCGCCTCATCCAGGAGCTGTTTGCCAAGGCCGAGGCGGCTCGCGAGTTGCAGCAGAAATTCAACGCGGCCTATCCGCTTTTTCTCACGGGAATGCTGGTTGCGGGGGGCCTGATGGTCGTCGCGCTCAAGCGTCTGACACGGGGCTCATCCAGCATCAATGGCCCGCATTGAACGCTTGAGATCTTTACATCTCAACCTGTGTGCCCAGCTCAATCACCCGATTCAACGGCAACTTGAAGTACTTCAGATTGCTGTTGGCGTTCTTGAGCAAAAACGCAAACAGGCTTTCTCGCCAACGGGCCATGCCGATGCGCTTGGTCGGGATCACCGTTTCCCGGCTGAGGAAATAGGTCGTGCGCATCGGGCTGAAATCCAGGTCGGTCAAGTGGCACAGACTCAAGGCCAAGGGGACATCGGGTTCCTCGATAAAACCAAAGTGCAGGCTGACCCGGAAGAACCCTTCACCATAGGCTTCAACCTCGAACCGCTGTTGCGCACTCACGCGAGGGCTGTCCTCAGACACTACGGTGAGCAGTACCACCTGCTCATGCAAAACCTGGTTATGCAGCAGGTTGTGCAACAGCGCATGAGGAACAGCATCGGTCCTGGCCGTCAGGAACACTGCCGTGCCTTGCACACGATGGGGAGGTTGCGAACGGATGCTGTCGATGAATAGCGGGAGCGGCAGTGCGGTTTCATCCAAGC
>NZ_JAXDEO010000197.1:0-405 GCF_035064975.1 Pseudomonas sp. YuFO20 | reverse complement strand
AATCGGAAAGAATGGGCTGATTTATATTGTAGGCACTGTGAAAGTCTGATGATGAAGCCTGTTGAGGTAACCCGTACAAGGACCTTTGGTTCGAATGGTGCGTACACATTTGGTGAGGTTTTTTTAGAAGGTGGTTCAGTCTTTGACGTTGGGTTAAATGAAGCTCTGATTAATAGAAAGACATGTAGGGTTTTTGAACGAAAAGCTGTGTTGTTGGAAGATTTAACTTCTATATTGTATCTTGCTTTTGGATATTTAAAGGAACGAAAAATGATGCAGGCGAGTTTGTCCCTGTAGGGTTTTGCTCGCGCCGAAGCAGCCCTTCTGGTGGTGGGTTAAATGCAAGCGAAGTTTACATCTATGTCGGTAATGTTGAGGGTGTTGCGTCTGGTATCCATTATTATA
>NZ_JAXDEO010000196.1:0-406 GCF_035064975.1 Pseudomonas sp. YuFO20 | reverse complement strand
GAGGCCCTCGTTACAATGCGCGCCCTTTACCCTGATTCACGAGGTTAACGTGCTGGATAGCATCAAGATTAAATTGCAATATTGGCTACCGAAGCTGGCGCTGACCCGCCTGGCGGGCTGGGGCGCCGACAAACGGGCCGGCTGGCTGACCCAACTGGTGATCAAGGCCTTCGCCCGCTTCTACCGCGTGGACATGCAGGAAGCGCAAAATCCGGACTTGGCGTCTTACGCCACCTTCAACGACTTCTTCGTGCGCCCGCTGCGCGATGGCGCACGCCCAATCATCGCCGACGCCAACTGGCTGGCGCTGCCCGCCGATGGCGCCATCAGCCAGCTCGGCCCGATCCGCGACGATCAAATCTTCCAGGCCAAAGGCCATCACTACAGCTTGGAAGCGCTGCTGGCC
>NZ_JAXDEO010000195.1:0-407 GCF_035064975.1 Pseudomonas sp. YuFO20 | reverse complement strand
GTACGACATCAGCCGCAAGGCCGAGTTAACCGACTGCCTGCAAAAGCAAAGCCAGGCCAAATCCGCGCTGGAAGAGACGGAGATGACCTGGCTGGATGCGCAGGAACAGCTGGAGCAGTTAACGCAGGCGTTCGAAGCCTAAGCCTTAGGCCTTGTAAAAAGGCCTATCCCCCAGAATGGTCGCGCGGTGCATGATGCGCCGCTGCGGCAGATAATCCGCGTTGGCGTAGTGCTGCGTCACGCGGTTATCCCAGATCGCCACGTCATTTTCCTGCCAGCGCCAGCGCACCTGAAACTCCGGTTTGGTGATGTGAGCAAACAGGAAGTTCAGCAAAGCGTCGCTCTCTTTCGGCGCCAGATCGACGATCCGCGTGGTAAACCCTTCATTGACGAACAGCGCCTGCCGG
>NZ_JAXDEO010000194.1:0-411 GCF_035064975.1 Pseudomonas sp. YuFO20 | reverse complement strand
CGAGTTTTCCACCGACAATCTGGCCAACGCCATCGGCATTTCGCGGGTGTCCTGCCGCAAGTACCTCATCTATCTGGCGGAGAGCGGCATTCTCGGCACCCGTATTCTGTACGGCGCCACCGGCCGCCCGGTCTATCTGTATCAGCTGAAACCGGACGCGATCGCCATGCTGAAGGAGCATTGCCGCCCGGCCTAAACGACGCCGGGCGCTGATGGCGCCCGGACGATTAATGTTAGAAGCTGTGCGTGTAACACTTCGCCTCGCGGTGAGGATCTTTCGAGTGTCTCCGCAGGCAGCGCTGCTTTTTCTGCTGCTGCTCCAGGTTCCGCTGCTGCCGCTCGGCGGTCTCTGCCGCCTCGCGCTGCTGTTCGCGCGCAATCGCCTGCTCGTTGGCCAGCGTCAGGTTATCG
>NZ_JAXDEO010000193.1:0-412 GCF_035064975.1 Pseudomonas sp. YuFO20 | reverse complement strand
CCTGCGGCGAGCGATGCGATCTGGCCCTGCTGGTTGAGCGATGCCTGATAGGCCGCCAGCTGATCGCCATTGCCGCTCCCGCTCGATGCCGTCGCCGCCGTCCCCGATGAATTCGAGGATGACGACAGGAACAGCACAAGCAGGAATACGCCGACGATGGCGGCGATCACCCACGGGTGCGACTTGATCTTTTCCCACATTGGAGCAGTCTCCTAATGCGACGGGATCATAAAGCTTTGGCCCGGAATGGGCTGTTGGCTTTCATCCGTCGTGACATTGGTCAGTGGGCCTGCAACGAAGCTGCCGGCCAAAATGCCCGGCGAGCCGATTTGCTGTACCAGCACGCCTTGACGCGCCCATGCTGGCGGCGCCGTGCCCACGTCGCGCTTGTTTGGAATGCCACCGCCGATCG
>NZ_JAXDEO010000192.1:0-412 GCF_035064975.1 Pseudomonas sp. YuFO20 | reverse complement strand
AGGCGTCAGGTTCTCGCCTGATCTTCTAGGCTCGCGCGTCATAGCCAAAGACATAGCGCTAGATGAAGCCCTGGCCGTCGAAACGCGGGACGGAAAGTCTTTCCAAAGCGAACTCCAGCGAATTGGTTATGCGGGCGAAATCGACCCCTGGAAGTTCATCCCTGAAAGTTTTGTGGAGCTTCACATTGAGCAAGGCCCAGTGCTAGAGGCCTCCCAAACGCAGGTAGGTGTTGTGGAGGCTCTTCAGGGGCATTCATGGTGGCAGGTCGAGATTGTGGGTTGCGCTAATCACGCTGGCACAACGCCAATGCATTTGCGTAAAGACGCCGGCGTCGCAGCTATGCAATTGGCTTGCAGACTTCAGGAGTACTCCGCCCTGGATCATCTTCCTAACGTGACGACGGTAGGAACC
>NZ_JAXDEO010000191.1:0-412 GCF_035064975.1 Pseudomonas sp. YuFO20 | reverse complement strand
GCCTGCGGTTGCGGCCGATCGTGATGACCTCCATCGCCTTCATCGCCGGCACCATCCCGCTGATCCTAGGCCACGGCGCCGGCGCCGAAGTGCGCGGCGTCACCGGCATCACGGTGTTCTCCGGCATGTTGGGAGTCACCCTGTTCGGGCTGTTCCTGACGCCGGTGTTCTACGTCACGCTGCGGCGCCTGGTGGCGCGCAAAGCGCAGCCGCAGACCGTCTGAACGCGGCGTTAAAATGTAAAAAGGTCGGGCATTGCCCGACCTTTTTTTATGCATGCGAACCGCGATTATTTGTCTGCGGTTTCAGCCTCTTGCGCGGCGGCGTACTCCGCGCAGGCGCGCTTGTCGCCCCGCTCCAGTTCGGCCAGCGAATCGGCCACGGTATGGCGCGCCAACACCGCAAGCGAAGC
>NZ_JAXDEO010000190.1:0-414 GCF_035064975.1 Pseudomonas sp. YuFO20 | reverse complement strand
ATATTGCATCGCGCTATCGGGCCTCTTCGCCGGCAAGCCAGCGCCTACAATGGTTTGCGCTGGTCGCCGCGGACCTATAGGAGCCCGGCTTGCCGGCGAAGGCGGCCTTGGATATTGCATCGACCTTTCGGGCCTCTTCGCCGGCAAGCCGGCTCCTACAATGATTTGCGCTGGGCACCGCGGACCTGTAGGAGCCCGGCTTGCCGGCGAAGGCGTCCTCGAATATTGCATCGACCTTTCAGGCCTCTTCGCCGGCAAGCCGGCTCTTACAATGGTTTGCGCTGGTCGCCGCGGACCTGTAGGAGCCCGGCTTGCCGGCGATGGCGGCCTTGAATATTGCATCGCGCTATCGGGCCTCTTCGCCGGCAAGCCAGCGCCTACAATGGTTTGCGCTGGTCGCCGCGGACCTGTATG
>NZ_JAXDEO010000189.1:0-415 GCF_035064975.1 Pseudomonas sp. YuFO20 | reverse complement strand
AGAAGGTCAGTACTTCTACGAAAAGGCGCTTGTCATCCTTGAAGAAGTTGACAGCTTGGATAACACAATCAAAACCGGCCAAACTGACCTTTCAGGAACTATTGGCTTGACATGCCCTACCGATCTCGGACGGCAATTGATCACCCCTTTAGTAGATGCATTCATTAAAGAGAATCCCCACATTACAGTCAGGTTGTTCATGAGCGATCGTGTACTTAATTTCGTTGAGTACGGTTTGGATCTCGCCATTCGTTGGGGTACATTGCCCGATAGCACTGTTACGGCTTACTCTTTGGGAGTTGATCGCCCGATGGTGTGTTGCGCTCCGGCCTATATTGAGAAATTTGGCATCCCTAACCGTATTGAAGAACTTCATCAGCACAACTGCTTCGTTCAATTGCGGGCAGATGAACCT